>CABSMS010000008.1 GCA_902478885.1 uncultured Collinsella sp.
CTATTCGTCGGCAGCGTCAGATGTGTATAAGAGACAGATCTACTACGTTTAACCCCTTACCCCCAACCATGCCAAAAAACGCGAAAACAAAACCGCAGGTAGAACGCCTGCGGTTTTGTTCAAACCGAAGGTATGGTCAGGGGTATCGAGTCAAACGTAGTAGATGGGCCGGTTTCGTGGCGAGCGCTGCCAAATGATCCCCCGGGGACGGAGGAAAACGGATCATTTTGGTCCCACGAGGCTGGCGGAGACACTCGTGCAGGGCCGCCCGAACAAAACTATGCCGGTTTACTACGATGAATCCGAGATTCCTGACCACACCCGCATTTTTGCAAATATCGCAAGTGTTCTACCTGCTGTTTTGTAAGTGCGCAATTTGCCGTGGTCGGAGATATGCGGTTCATCGTAGTAAACCGGCATAGTTTTGAAATGGTATTAAATCGCTAGCAGCCATTTTGCTATGCCGGAGCGGTCGGCCGTTGGGTAATTACCCTCGCAGGTAGGCGATAGCGATTTGTGTGCGGTTGCGTAGGCCCATTTTGGCAAGGATCGAGCTGATGTGGTTGCGTACGGTGCCTTCGCCCATGTATGCCGTGGCGGCGATCTCCTTGTTGTCGAGGCCGCGGGCAATGAGCTCTGCGACTTCGAACTCGCGGTCGGTCAGGCCGACAAAGGCCACGGGCCGGCGGGTCGCGCCGGCCTCGACGCCCGCCCCATCAAAGTTGATATCCTCGATCGCCTTGCCCTCGAGCACGCGTTTGCCGTCCATGACTTGTGCCAACGCCGGCGGAATGGCGGCGACATCAGTTTTAATCAGGTAGCCGCGGGCGCCTAGCTTGAGCGCCGACACAATGTACTCGTCATCCGAGAATGTTGTCAGAAACACCACGCGTGCTGCAGGATCGCACTCAAGGATTTCGCGCGCCGCCGAAAGTCCGTCGCGCCCCGGCATCTGAATGTCGAGCAGCGCGATATCGGGTGCGTGCTCGGCGTAGAGCGCCACCGCATCGTCGCCGTTGGCACCGGTACCCACCACTTCGATCTGCGGCTGGGCGCCCAGGATAATCTTGAGCGAATCGACCACCAAGCGGTCGTCGTCGACAACTATGAGCCTCATCGGGCGTCATCTCCTTGCTGTTTGGGGACGGTGGCAAACACGCGCCAGCCGGGGGCGCCGGCGCGCAGGCCGGCGGTGAAGGTTCCACCAAGCGCCTCGATGCGCTCGCGCATGGAGGCGAGCCCCATGCCTTCTACGACGTTGCTGCTGCTCGCCGGGGTCGCGTCCGCGCCATCATCGGTAACGATGAGCTGGTAAAACGACGGATGCTCCATGCACCGCACGGTAATGGTTTTGGCATGGGCGTGGCGCATGGCGTTGGAAAGCGCCTCGCGCAGCACCGCCGCAAAGCAGTTGGCGACGTTGGCGGGCGCATGCTCGGCCAAAACCTCAAGCTCAATCTGCGGACCGCTGTCCGAGCGTGCGCCTTCAACGATGCGCTCGAGCTGCACGGAGAGGTCAGTCGCATTGTCGTTGAGCGCGTGGACGCTGGCGCGCACGAGCTGGAGCGCCTCGTCAACCGTGCGTTTGACGTCGGCGAAATCGGCGGCAACCCTGGGCTCGTCGGCATGGACCACGCGCAGGGCTTCGGTTTGAAGCGAAGCGCGCGTGAGCTGGTGGCCCACGTTATCGTGGATCTCGCGCGCGATGCGGGCGCGTTCGGCGAGCGTCGCGAGTTCGACTTCGTAGTCCTGGCGGTCGGCGAGGTCGCGGTTGCGTGCCTCGAGTGCCAGGGCGCGTTCTTGCAGCTTGTCGCGGGTGCGACGCATGCGTTCCTGTTCGCGCTCCAGCTGCGCGGTGCGCAGCGACAGCAACGTGGCGGCGACCGAAAGGATGGCGGTTAACAGCAGCGTTCGGGTGGTGAGCACGCCGCCACGAAGGTCCGCGACAAGCGCGCAGACAAACACGGCGCCAATCGCCAGCGCGGGCCAGATTCGTTCACGGCGAACGCGTCGCGCGATGTCATAGAAGGCAAGGGGTGCGAACGGCATAAATGACGGCACGAAGATGGCCGCGATGATGTAGGCGTAGCTCGCGGCCTCGCTCGCGCGATGGGCGTGTTCTTCTCGTGCGACTTCCGACGCCGAGGTGGCTATAACGCCAAGGCAAAACGCCACAACCAGACGAGCGTCCACGGCAAGACCCATGGCGGCCGCAATACAGCACGCCAGCACAATCGATTTGTCGAAAAGCCTGTTCATACGGGTATTGTACGCGATGCCGCGCATGGGGGAGGCGCCACCCGGAGCAACCGTGACATTCCTCCCACGCGGCAAAGCGGGGGGGGCACCGGCGGGCCGCGCGACCAAGCCCTACACTCGTGACAAAGCTCACTGGTGCGCGCCGCCCGCTCCTGCGATGATGCAATCGTACCGGGCCACGACCAACAGAAGGGCCGCCTCATGACAGATATCGTCCACGTCGAAAATCTCGTCAAGCGCTACGACGATCTTATCGCGCTCGACCACTTTAACCTGAGCATCGCCCCCGGCGAGATCTTTGGCCTGCTCGGCCCCAACGGCTCGGGCAAAACCACGTCCATCAACTGCATCCTGCAGCTGCTCGCCTACGACAAGGGAACCATCGAGCTGTTTGGTGAGCCCATGACGCCCACGCGTTACGACCTCAAGCGTCGCATCGGCGTGGTCCCGCAGCAAGTTGCGGTGTTCGACGAACTCACCGTGCGCGAGAACATCGACTATTTCTGCAGCCTTTACGTTAGCGACCGCAAGCGCCGTCGCGCGCTGGTAGACGAGGCGATCGACTTTGTCGGGCTGGGCGACTTTGCCAAGTTTCGCCCCGGCAAGCTCTCGGGCGGCCTGGCGCGTCGCCTCAACATTGCCTGTGGCATCGCGCACAAGCCCGAGCTCATCTTCTTTGACGAGCCCACGGTGGCAGTCGACCCGCAGAGTCGCAACGCCATCCTGGAGGGCATCTGCCGCTTGCGCGACGAGGGCGCCACGGTGGTGTATACCAGCCATTACATGGAGGAAGTCGAGCAGATCTGCAGCCGCATCATGATCATGGACGGCGGACGTGTGCTGGCGCAGGGCACCAATGACGAGCTCAAACGCATGATTCAGATGGGCGAGCGCGTGACTGTCGAGGTCGGCGCCGTCGAGACCGCCACGGTCGAGCGGCTGCGCGCCCTCGAGCACGTGCTTTCGGTTGAGCTGTCCGGCGGCGAGCTCGTCTGCACCTGCGAAGCGAGCCCGCACAATTTGGTCGACATCCTCGACACGCTGCGCGCCGCCGACGTGGCGCTCGGCCGCATTTATTCCGAACCGCCGACCCTCAACGACGTGTTCCTCGAGATCACCGGCCGCGAGCTGCGCGACTAGGGGGCAGTCATGTTCAACACCATCATCACTACGGTCAAGACGCTGCTGCGCCGGCCGAGCACGTGGGTCTGGGGCGCTCTCTTTCCCATCGCACTTTCCACGATGTTCATGTTTATGTTTGCGAACCTCAGCTCCGACGGCAAGATTGACCCGGTGCCGGTTGCCGTCGTGGCGGACGAGGCCTGGGACGCCTCGGCCTTTAAGGACGTGGCGACCTCGCTTGCCAAGGAGGGCGACGATCAGCTGCTCGAGATCCACGAGTGCGATGACGCAGCCGACGCGAACCGTGCTCTCAAGGCCGGCGAGGTCGCGGGCATCTATACGGCCGACGCTGAAGGCACGCCCAAACTCACGTTGCTTTCGAACTACGACAGCTCGCGCGCATCATCGGTGCTCACCGATCGCAGCATCCTGGAGACGGTGGCAAGCTCGTATACACAAAATGCCGAGCTCATGTCCCAGATTGCCCAGGACAACCCGGCGGCGCTCGCCGACCCGGAGGCGGTTGCGCGCGCCCTGTCGCTCGAGGGCGGCACCCGCCGCGTAAGCCTGACACGCACCACGCCCGATGGCACGGTCATCTACTATTACGCGCTTTTTGGCCTGGTCGCGATGATGTCTGCTGAGTTTGCCGCCTTGAGCGTCGTCGATTTGCAGCCCAATCTGTCGGGCCTTGGCGCGCGCCGCTGCGCGGGCGGTCTTTCCAAAACGGCGCCGCTGGCCGGCATCTTTGTCGGCTCGTGGCTGGTCTCCTTTGCTTCGATGACGATCGCGATCGGCTACGTGCGTCTGGTCGTGGGCGTCGACTTTGGCGGGCGCGAGGGGCTGTGTTTGGTGGGCGGCGCCGCTTCCGCGCTTGCCGCCACGGGCCTGGGGCTCTTTGTGGGCACGCTTCCCGTTAAGGGCGGCAAGGCGTCCAAGTCGGGCATCCTTACGGGCTTTGCCACCACGTGCGCACTGTTCGCCGGCCTCTACGGCGAGCCGGCGATGGCGCTTGCCGATGACGTTGCCCGCGCCTGCCCGGCCGAGTGCTGGTTCAACCCCGTCAAGCTCATTTGCGACATGTTCAACCGTCTGTATTTCTTTGAGGATCTGGGGCCCTTTGCCGTTCGCGCCGGCGCGCTGGTCCTCATGGCCCTGGTGCTTGTCGCCGCCGCCACGCTGATCTTTGGAAGGAGCCGCTATGAGCACCTTTAAGACCGCGCTTCGCATGGCGCTCGCGCACCCGTTCTACCTGCTCATCTATACGGTGTTCATTTCGCTCATGGGTGTGTTTATCGCGGCCTCCGTCAGCTGGAATTCGTCGCAGCTTACCGAGTACGAGCCCTACGACGCCAACGTGATCGTGGTCGACCGCGACGACAGCGGTCTTTCGCGGGCGCTTACCAAGCACCTGGGTTCGCGCTTTGACCTGGTCACGGGCGTCGGCGACGACACGTATGACCTTGCCGATGCGCTCTCCAAGAGCAACAGCGCCAAGGGTAGCGCCGACTGCGTGTTCTTTATCCCGGAGGGGTTTGAGAACGACCTGGTCGCGGCCGCCCGCGCGGGGGAGGCCCTGCCCAAGCTCGATGTGACCTACGGTGCCGGCACCATGGCGGCGGCGCTTTCGTCTGCTGAGGCCTCGCGCTGGATTTCGCTCGCGGGCGCTGCAGCGGCCCTAGAGCCCGCCGCCTCTAATGGTAGCGTCGCCAAGGCCGCCGAGCATGCCGCCGCCAAGCGCGCCGAGGTCCAGATTGAGCAGGTCAAGGTTGGTTCGACTGCCGCCGCCATGCTCAAGTCGTATTTCAACTTTGGCGCGTACGCGATTATCTCGTCGGTCATCGTATCGGTGGGGCTGGTGTTCTCGGGCATGAACGAGCCCGAGCGTGTGCGTCGCATGGAGGCCGGCCCGGTCTCCGAGCGCCAGCGCTCGCTTGCCGTGTTCGCGGCTGCTGCAGTGCTCACCGTCTGCATCTGGTTTGTGTCGAGCATGATGGGCGTCGTGGGCTTTGCCGGCGCGGTTGCCGAGGTCGGCGTGGGTCGTGTGTGCCTGGCGCTGGCGGCGACGTTTGCCCTGGCGTGCACGCCTCTGGCCGTTGGCTTTGCCCTTTCGAGCCTGGGTGCGCGTGAGGAGCTGCTCAACGGTATGGGCAACCTGCTCGGCATGCTCATGACGTTTTTGGGCGGCGCTTGGATGCCGCTGTCGCTCATGGGCTCGGCCGTGCAGACGGTGGCGCACTTTGTGCCGACGTATTGGGTGAGCGACGCGATCGGCAAGGCGCTTGCCTCGGACCTGACGTCTGCCGCGCTGGGCGACATCGCCTGCGACCTGGGCGTCACCGTGCTCTTCGCCGCCGCCATCGCCGCCGTAGGCCTAGCCCTCGCCCACAACAAATCCCACGCCTAGACACCTACTCATTGGGGACAGACTTAAACGACCAAAAGTATTCATTGGGGACAGACTTAAATGACTAGCCATCGGGGGCAGATAAGGAGCGTCCCCAACTGCCGGGTGGCGAAAGAGCGTCCCTTGTGACTGGTCATTTAAGAACGTCCCCAATGACTAGTCTGAAACAAATCCCCACTCTCGCCCCAAAATAGTTCGCCAAGGTTTACTATTACGTTCATAAAGTAGTATGAGGCTAACAATGGGGGATACCATGGCAACGCAGGAAGCCTACGTCCAGGTTAAGGATCTCAAAAAGCACTACGGCGACGGTGATGCGCGCCTGACGGTACTCGATGGCATCGACACGTCCATCAACCGCGGCGAGATCTGCGTCATGCTGGGGCCCTCGGGCTCGGGCAAGTCGACGTTTCTCAACCTGATCGGCGGCCTGGAGGATGCCGACGGCGGCTCCATCATGGTGGACGGCTGCGACCTCACCACGCTCAACGCCGGCGAGCTGGGCGAGTATCGCCGTCGCGAGCTGGGCTTTGTCTTCCAGTTCTACAACCTGGTGCCCGACCTCACCATCAAGGAAAACATCGAGGTCACGGCACACCTGTCCAAAAAGCCGCTCAACATTGATGACCTGCTGCGTTCGCTGGGTCTCTACGAGCACCGCAACAAGTTCCCGCGCCAGGTCTCGGGCGGCCAACAGCAGCGCTGCGCCATCGGCCGTGCGCTCGTCAAAAACCCGGGCCTGCTGCTGTGCGACGAGCCCACGGGCGCGCTTGACTACAAGACGTCCAAGGAAATCTTGCAGCTCATGGAGGATGTCAACCGCACCTACGGCTGCACCATTATCATCGTCACCCACAATGCCGCCATCGCGCGCATGGCCAACCGCGTGCTGCGCCTGCGCGACGGGCGCATCGTCGAGGATGAGCTCAACGAGTCGCCCGTCGCGGCCGCCGAGCTCGATTGGTAGGCGGCGCCATGACACCTCTCGCAAAACGTCTCCCGCGCGAGCTGCGCCGCAATATCGGCAAGTACCTGGGCATCTTTTTGCTTATGTGCGGAAGCATCGCTCTCACCTCGGGCTTTTTGCTCGCAGCGCATTCCATCGGCTGCCTTATCGACGACATGCGCGATGCGTACGCGATTGAGGACGGCCGCGTGACCACCTCCTTCGAGGCTACCGATGATCAACTCAAGGCCGCCGAGGACGCGGCCGACGACGTCGGCGGCGTCACGCTCTACAAGAATTTCTCCATCGACGCCATCATCAAAAAGGCGACCGGCGACGACGGCACCAAGCGCACGCTGCGCACCTACACGCACCGCACCAAGGTCGATATCGCGTCCTACTGTGAGGGCAAGGAGCCCAAGACGGACGATGAGGTAGCCATCGACCGTGTCTTCGCCACCAACAACGACCTCGCCGTGGGCGATAAGGTTGAGCTTGAGGGTCGCACCTACATCATCTGCGGCATCATGACCCAGCCCGATAGCCAGGCGCTGTTCCTCAACAATTCGGACTTTACGGTGAACACCATCACGTACGGCGTGGCCGAGGTCACCGATGGCGGCTTTGCCGCGCTCGAAGATGCCGGCGGCGCACCCGCCTACACCTACTCCTTCACCTTTACCGATCGCGACCTCCCCACCGCGGACCGCATCGACGCCGAGCAAGATATGGTCGAGGCACTGACCGACGCCGATGCGCGCGTGGATGACCTCATTGACGCCGATTCCAACCAGGGCATTGGTTATGCGCGCGACGACGTGGACGGCGACTCCATGATGTGGATGACGCTGCTCGACATCATCATCGTGATCATGGCGTTCGTTTTTGTGGTCCTCACCGACGCCACCATCGAGGAGGAGAGCGCCATCATCGGCACGCTGCTCGCCAGCGGCTATCGTCGACGCGAGATCGTGCTGCACTACCTTGCGCTTCCCGCTATCGTGGGCGTGGTCGCGGCGCTTTTGGGCACTGCGCTCGGTGTTGTGTTCTTTACCGAGCCCATGCGTAGCCTCTATTACGGTTCGTACAGCCTGCCGCCCTTCCAGGTGTACTGGAGCTGGGAGATCTTTGTGAAGTGCGCCGTGGTTCCCGCCGCCGCGCTCATCCTCATCACGCTGGTGGGCCTGCTCCGCAAAATGGGCAAGACGCCGTTGCAGTTCCTTCGTCACGAGGCGAGCGGCAAATCGGGCACCAAGCGCGGCTTGCAGCTGCCGGAGCGCATGGGTTTTGTTTCCCGCTTCCGCCTGCGTATCTTCCTGCGCAACCTGGGCAACTTCGCCACGCTCTTCGTGGGCATTGCGTTTGCCTCGCTGCTGCTGCTCTTTGGCCTGGCGATTCTGCCCACGATGACGCACTACGCGGACAACCTCGAGACGAGCCTGGTCGCCGAGCACCAGTACACGCTCAAGGCTCCGCTGGAGCTCGAGGGCACTGCCGAGGAGCGCGAGCAGTGGTCGGCACTCGAGTGCTTGCAGTCGGTTGACGGCGCGCTGCTTTCTGCCGCCCAAGATGCCGATGACGAGCTCGACGACGCGGCCGATGCGGCGCAGGCGGCAGCCGATGCCGCGACCGCATCCCCGTCTGCCGAGAGCCTGGCTGCGGCGCAGGACGCGCTCGCCAAGGTCCAGGACAAGAAGGATGCGCTTTATGCGCGCCTCGATGACCTTGCCGATGCTCTCGGCTGCGAACACGATGAGGCTATCGACCTGATCGACAAGGCCTCTAAGATCGACACTGACAACGACGATATCCACCCGGTCAATACGACCGATAACGGCGCGGGAGCAATCGCACAGGCCGAGAAATACGCCGTCTACCAGCTGCAATACGACCGCGGCGACGGAAATGGCGAGGAGACGATTTCCATCTACGGCATCTCGCCCGATTCGCGCTACTGGAAAGGACTGGACGTCAGCGACGGACGCGTCGTCTTTGGCGGTGGCTTGCTCGACAAGTTTGGCTGGAGCGAGGGTCAGAAGGTTAAGCTTCGCGACAAGTACGAGGGCGAGAATTATTCCTTTGAGTACGTGGGCAAGGACTGCGTTTGGGGCTCTAAGTCGGATATGAATGTCTATATGAGCATCGAAGACTTTAACGAGCTGTTTGACAACGATGCGGCCTACTTTAACGGCTACGTGAGCAACGAGAAGCTCGACCTCGACGCGCGCTACTTTGCCGGCGATACCACGCCCGACGACATGCGCGCCGTGGGCGACCAGTTCATCGGCATGATGAGCAAAATGATCGGCATGATGGTTGGCCTTGCGGTGTTCATCTTCTTGCTGTTTATGTACCTGCTGACCAAGGCTGTGATCGACCACAGCGCCCGTTCGATCAGCTACATGAAAGTCTTTGGCTATCGCGATAGCGAGATTTCGCATCTGTACATCCGCTCGATCACGTTGTGCGTGGCAGCGTCACTCGTGCTGAGCCTGCCGGTCATTATTGGCTCGCTAACGGCCATCTTCCGCTCGATGCTGCTCGCCTATAACGGCAATATCGAGATCTACGTGCCCGCTTGGTCCATGGCGGCGTGCGCAGGAATCGGCTTTGCGACCTACCTGGTCGTGGCGCTGCTGCACACGCGCTCCATCAAGCGCGTCAGTCTGGCCGAAGCCCTCAAAGTCCAAGAGTAGTCATTTAAGAACGTCCCCAATGACTAGGTGCCGTACTTGACTTTAACTCTGCTTTAACTGGTACCATCCTCTATGTCTGTAACGCCATATAGACCGAGGGGATAGATCTATGACCGCAACTGCACCCGCTAAGGTGTACTTCACCAACCTGCGCACGCATGCTCGCGAGAGCCAGCTCGACAAGCTCAAGCGCCTCATCCGTCACGCCGGTATCGAGCAGATCGACTTCGAGAACAAGTTCGTCGCCATCAAGATTCACTTTGGCGAGCTGGGCAACCTGAGCTTTTTGCGCCCCAACTACGCCCGCGCCGTCGCGGATGTCGTGAAGGAGCTGGGCGGCAAGCCCTTCCTCACCGACTGCAACACGCTCTATGTCGGTAGCCGCAAAAACGCGCTCGAGCACATCGATACCGCCTACCAGAACGGCTTTACCCCGTATGCTACGGGTTGCCAGATCATCATTGCCGACGGCCTCAAGGGCACCGACGAGGCGCTTGTTCCGGTCGAGGGCGGCGAGTACGTGCACGAGGCCAAGATCGGTCAGGCGCTCATGGATGCCGATATCGTGATCAGCCTCACCCACTTTAAGGGTCATGAGCAGGCCGGCTTTGGCGGCGCCATGAAGAACCTGGGCATGGGCGGCGGCAGCCGCGCCGGCAAGATGGAGCAGCATGCCGCCGGCAAGCCGAACGTCTCGACCGAGCACTGCGTTGGCTGCCGTGCCTGCGAAAAGATCTGCGCGCACGACGCTGTCTCGTTCAACGACACCCGCGAGCGCGAGCTTGCCAACGGCAACACCCGCACGGTGCACGTGGCCACCATCGACCACGATCGCTGCGTGGGCTGCGGTCGCTGCATTGCGGCATGCAACCAGGACTGCATCAAGCCCGGCTATGACGCCGCGGCCGACGTGCTCAACTGCAAGATCGCCGAGTACACCAAGGCCGTCGTCGACGGTCGCCCGAGCTTCCATATCTCGCTTGCCATGGATATCAGCCCCAATTGCGATTGCCATCCCGAAAACGATACGCCTATCGTCAACGACATCGGCATGTTCGCGAGCTTCGACCCGGTCGCCATCGACCAGGCCTGCGCCGATGCCGTCATGGCATCCGAGCCGCTGCCAAACACCGAGCTCACCGATAGCGCGGCCAAGATGGAGCACAACCACGAGCATCTGGAGGGCGAGCAGGCCAAGGATCCCTTCTGCATCACGCATCCCGACACCGACTGGCGCGTGTGCATCGCGCATGCCGAGAAGATCGGCCTGGGCACGAGCAAGTACGAGCTTATCGAGGTCAAGTAGCGCCTAGCTATTGGACAAAATAAGCGCCTTTGTAGCGTAAGTTGAGCAAAAGCCGCCCGTGAGCACAGCGCCCACGGGCGGCTTTTTGGAAGTGCGAGGAAAATCGAATAGCGCCGACCACAAACCGATTTTTGGCAACAAAACCCCAGACGTTGCTTTTTGCCTAAAAATACTCGTCGAGGAAGTCGTCGACCGTGTTCCAGTAGAGTTCGGGGTCGACCTGCGCGCTCTTGGCGTGGGTGGCGCCATGGACGGTGAGCTTTTGCTTGACCTTGCTGGCGCACGCGTCGTAGTTTTGGTCGAGCATGCTGTACGGCACAAAGGTGTCTTGGTCACCGTGGATAAACAGCATGGGAACCGTCGCGCGCTTGAGCTGTTCCACGCTGCTCGCCTTATGAAAGTCGTAGCCCGCGCGCACGTTGCACACCAAGTTTGCTACATCGAGCAAGGGAAAGCTGGGCAGGCCGAACACGTCCTTGAGCTGCAGAGAAAACTCGTCCCAAACACTCGTATAACCGCAGTCCTCGATAATGCATTTCACGTTTGCGGGCAGAGATTCCCCCGCGACGTTCATGGCGGTCGCCGCGCCCATGGATTCGCCAAAGACCAGGATGCGCGCCTTGGGGTCAGCCTGAACGATTCGCTCGATCCATGCGACGATGTCGAGGCGTTCGGGCCAGCCCATGCCGATATAGTCGCCGCCGGAGCGCTCGTGGGCGCGGGCGGCGGGTGCGAGTACGTTCATGCCGCGGTCGTGGAATCGCTTGACGTATCGGGCCATACCGATGGGCTCGTTGGTATATCCATGCAGGCAGACGGCGTAGTCGTGTGCGCTCTCCGACGCAGCAAAATACCAGGCGGCAAGCTCGGTCCCATCGTCCGCGGTGAGGCTGCTGCTCTCGCGGTTCTCCTTAAACCACGCCCGCGCCTCGGTATCCTCGGCATCCGGCTGCTCACCTTCTTTGTCGTTCTTGCTATCCTGCATCATCTTCATGGTGTATGGCGCGCGGGGATTCAGCGCGAAGTCAAACAGAAAGTTGCCGGCAAATCCGAGCAGCGCAACGACAACCACTAGTGCAACGATGCCGGCTATCTTGAGCTTTCGATGGGAACGTGCGTTTTGAGCCATGCGGTATTCTCCTATAAGATGTTAATACATCAACATTTAATGCAAGCGCATTATGGACGTTCGCCGTTGATGCGTCAACAGGCAAAGAATGGGTAAACAAAGGGTCACGTATGGTGCAAATTTCGCACGTACCTAGACGCTTTGATATAGTGTTGAGAACTCTTTACGTTGGAGGATGTAACCGGCATGTCCGATTCGAGCGACAGTTCTAAGCCGCGACCCAAGACCGCGGTCGTTCCACACTACACAGTGGGCGAGGAGATCATGAACTCCGTCACCCATGGTGTCGGCTGCCTGCTGGGTATCGCGGGCCTGGTGCTCCTGATCGTATTCGCCGCCCTGCGCGGCGGAGGCCCGGCCCATATGGCCGCGGCGATTGTCTATGGCGTCAGCATTATCCTCGAATACCTAGCCTCCACGCTCTACCACGCGATTCAGCCCGCGCGCGCCAAGCGCGTGTTTCGCATCATCGACCACAGCTGCATCTACCTGCTCATAGCCGGCAGCTATACGCCGTTTAGCCTCATCACGCTCGCAAACGACGGCGGCGCTGTGCTGTTCTTTGCCGTATGGGCCATCGCCATCATCGGCATCGCCCTCGAGTGCTTCCTACGCGAGCGCCAGCCGCATTGGGTAAGCGGCCTGGTCTACCTGCTGATGGGCTGGCTCGTTGTCTTTAAGCTGCCCGAACTTGTTGCGCTGCTCAATCCCGTGGCACTTGCCCTGCTCGCCGTCGGCGGCGTGTGCTACACCGCGGGCGTGCCGTTCTATATCGCCAAAAACGTGCGCTATCTGCACAGCGTGTTTCACCTGTGGGTGCTCGCCGGCAGCATCTTCCAGTTCATGGCGGTGATCCTCTTCGTAATCTAGCGACCATGCCTGCGCGCCCGCGTTCTCGTTTGGGCGCCGGTGCAATTGCCGTATCCGCCATCAACGTTTTAACCTGACGTCCCGAATCTTGGAGGTTCGAGAAACTCCCGATGGACATAACCATCTCCCTTATCACCACCCTCGTTTTGACCCTCATCAACGGCTACTTCTCTATGTCCGAGATGGCGCTCACCACGGCCAAGCGCGCCGTGTTGGAGCACGAGGCCGAGGAAGGCGACAAGCGCGCCGAGCGTGCCATTAAGCTGGCTGCCGACTCCGACCAGCTGCTCGCCACCATCCAGGTCGCCATCACGCTCGTGGGCTTCGCCTCGTCCGCCGTCGCCTCGACGAGTCTGTCCGACCCGCTCGCCACGTGGCTCATGAGCTTTGGCATCGCGCCGCTCTCCGCCATCGCGCGCGGCCTGGCGCCGGTCATCATCACCGTCGCGGTCGCCTTCGTGTCCATCGTGATCGGCGAGCTTGTGCCCAAGCGCATCGGCCTGGCCAACGCCGAAGGCGTGTCCAAGCAGGTCGTGGGGCCGTTGTCGTTTTTCCAAAAGATCGCTCGTCCGCTCGTGTGGCTGACCGGCGCTTGCTCCGATGGCCTGGCCCGCATCCTGCGCATCAAGAGTGCCGACGACCGTCAGAACGTCTCGGAAGAAGAGATCAAGTACATGGTCTCGGAGCAGGACGACCTGCTCGACGAGGAAAAGCGCATGATCCACGAGATCTTCGACCTGGGCGACACCGTTGCCCGCGAGGTCATGGTGCCGCGCGTGGACACCACCATGTGCGAGGACGACGAGACGGTCGCCGACGTGCTGTCCACCATGCGCCAGACCGGCTTCAGCCGCATCCCCGTCTATCACGAGGATCCCGACAACGTCGCCGGCATTGCGCACATCAAGGACCTGATCCAACCCGCGCTCGACGGCAAGGGTGACCAGCCCATCGCCGGCTTTTTGCGCGACGCCACCTTTGTGCCCGACACCAAGGACATCCTGCCGCTACTGTCCGAGATGCAGACCTCGCACGACCAGATCGTGGTGGTCGTGGACGAGTACGGCGGCACGGCCGGCATTATCACCATCGAGGATATCGTCGAGGAGATCGTCGGCGAGATCGAGGACGAGTTCGACCCCGACAACAAGTATCTCACGCGCCTTTCGCGCCGCGAGTGGCTCGTTGATGGGCGTTTTTCGTGCGATGACGCGATTGAGCTTGGTTGGCCGCTCGAGGAAAGCGATGATTATGAGACCATCGCCGGCTGGATTTTGGAGCTTTGCGACTCGGTGCCCGACATCGGAGAGGTGTTTGAGGTCGCGGGGTACAAGTTTAAAGTGCAGTCGATGCGTGGCCAGCGCATCTCGCTCATTCGCGTGATCGCTCCGGCCGAAACCGATAAGAAGGATTCCGAGTCTTCGGTAGACGAGCCGACGACGTCGGGTGCGGGTTCCGCGAATCCGCACGACGGCGACGAGTAGGACAAGGAAGAGTAGGGGAGAGTTATGGCAGGCCTGTTCAACATCCTTAAGGTCACCGTCAGTGAGGACAAGATCTGCGCGCATGTGCTGGTGAACCCCGGCATGCCGCTCATGACCTCGGAGGACATCGAGGCCACGGCGCGCGTGTACTACCTGGTGCCCGCGATTGCCAAGCACCTGTGCCTGGGCGATTCCGGCCGCGAGTTCCAAGACTGCATGGGCCAGACCGAGCTCTGCCACCTGTTGGAGCACGTGACGGTTGAGCTCATGAACGAGACCGGTCTTGCCGGTAGCATCTCGTGCGGCCGCACCCGCGTAAGCGAACACGATGAGCGTGTCTTTGAGGTTGAGCTTTCGTGCCCCGACGACGCACTGGCCATCGGCGCGCTGTCTTCGGCCACCTTTATGATGGATTGGGCCTATCTGCACGCCGACCAGCCTACCCCCGACGTGGAAGGCACGGTCGCGGGCCTGCGCAACCTGGTGCTGGGCATGCGCGCCGAGGCCGAGGGCAAGGATCCTCACGAGGCCGTCGCCGCTGCGAACGGCGAAGATGCTGCCGAGGACGAGGGCGCTGACGAGGGCGATGTGCCGGTCGACCCCGAGCCCGCTGCCGATGTGACCGCCGAGCCCGTTCCCACCGAGCCCCAGGGCGTCCCCAACTTTGACGACGAGCCCCAGGTGGCGATCGATACCGAGGGCGCGGTTGCCGAGAACCACGAGGCTTCCGCGGCTGTCTTTGGCGGCGCGGCGACGGTTCCGGCAGGACCTGCGCATGAGGGCGGCCTGCCGCTCGTGGACGGCGCCGGCGAGGACCCGGGTGCCACAGTGGCCATGCCGGCTATGCCTCAGGAGTAGGCCTACTCGTTTATCACCATCACGTACCTGCGCTTTTGCCGTACGCAGATGAGCGGAGCGGCAAGTGATGCGCTGCGGGTATAATGGACAGCATTCAAACGGTGGGCACCGACGTGCCCGCAGGAGAGGAATGATCATGGGTAAGACTTTCAGCTTTGTCTCCGGCGCACTTTTTGGTGCCGCTGCCGGCGCTATTATCGGCGTTGCTCTGGCCCCGCGCTCGGGCGCCGAGACCCGCGCCATGGCTGCCGATATCGCCAACGACGCCTGGGACAATATGCGCGACACCTACGAGCACGGCGCCGAGGAGGCCCGTGCTGCGGTGAATGACTTTGGCCCGATGGTCGACGCCAAGACCGACGACCTGCGCGCCAAGGTCGACCTGGCCCGCGAGCGCATGGACCAGCTGCGCGAGCAGCTCAACGACGCCATTTCGGGCGGCAACGTGACGCCTGCCGCCGACGTCGTGGTCGAGAACGCCGTCGAGGCTGATACCGAGGCTGCGGAGCCCTCGACCGAGGCATAATGCGCGCTGGGGATTTTGTCGGCGCCAAGATCTATCGCAAGCCTACCGAGGACAAGCGCACCAAAAAGGACGGCACGCCGCGCAGCCCTAAAAAGCTCGGAAAGATTCACTTTCCGGTCTTTACCCCGGGCGGTACGCGCGTGGTCGGCTTTATGGTCCGCCAGTCCGATATCGCGGGCATGATCGAGCGTCCCGACCGATTCGTGGCGCTCGACGCCATTGGTGTCTACGAGGGCGCCATTGCGGTTGATGACGTCAAGGACACGTACGATGCCGCCGCCGCCAAGCGCCTCGACATCAACCTGGACGATTGCATCATCTGGGTCGGTATGGACGTGCGCACGGAATCGGGCGACGTCGTGGGCTATTGCTCGGATGTTGAGTTCAAGCCACGCTCGGGCATCGTGCAGGCATTCTATGTGACCGCCGGTGCTGCTTCGAGTGTTTTGGTTGGTGACACGCAGGTGCCGCCGACGATGCTGCGCGGCTACGAGAACGGCGCGATGGTCGTCTCGGACGAGGTCAAGTCGCTCGGGTATTCGGGCGGCGCCGCCGCAAAGGCTGCCGAGGCAAGCGTCGTGGTGGGCGATAAGGTCAAGAAGGGCGCCAAGGTGCTCGACGACAAGGGATCGGTTGCCGTGGACAAGGGCAGTCGCGCACTGGGCAAGCAGCTCGGCAAGACGCGCGGCATGTTCAAGGCCTTTAAGGACGAATACCAAAAGGCGAGCGGAGGCTCGTCAAAAGCTACAAAATAGCGACGTACCAAATGATGGGAGGCAAGCCGGAGACCTGTTGCTCCGGCTTGCTGTGTTTATGGGGGAGGGCACATGCGCCAAAACGGATCCAACTTAAACGGGCGTTCGGGTACGCGTCCGACGGCGCGCCGCGACCTGGGGCAGCTGCCCAGCGGTCAGCGCAAGCGTCACCGTAAGCCCGGCGCGATGTATCTCAACCATAGCCGCGGCTTTAGCGACCGCAGTGCGCGCATCGGCAACAGCCGTACGCCCCGTCGTTCGTCTCGCCTGCCCTACGCGCTCATCGCCGTGGGTTGCGCGCTCGTGCTGTTTATCGCTGCCGTCGTGGGCTACGTCAACCGCAGTGTGGACGTGGAGCTCAACGGCCAGAAGACCGCGGTGCGTGTGGGCTCTACGCTGCAGAATCTCATCGACGACCAGGAGTTGACTGACACCTACGACGCAGGCGACCTGCTGGCCGTCGATGACAGCGTGCTCAAGCGCCATGGGGGCGAAAAGCTGTCGGTGAAGGTCGACGGCAAGCGCGTGAAACAGGGCAAATGGGGTAGCCGCGAACTTGAGGGCGGCGAGAAGGTGACGGTCAAGGATGGCCGTAACACCTACGAGAAGCACGAGGTTCAGGCTACGGTTATCGAGCCCAAGCTCAAGGTCGAGGGTACGGGCGCTATCGAGTATGTGCAGACGTGGGGTGTCCAGGGCCGCTCCGAGGTGTGGGTTGGTGAGCAGTCGGGCAAGACGCAAGACCGCGGCGAGGTTGTGCCCGCCACCGATTGCGTTGTTGCGTGCGCCAGCGTGGCGCCCAAGGGCAACAAAAAGTACGTGGCGCTGACGTTTGACGAGGGTCCGAGCGGCGCCACCAAACAGATCTTGCAGGTGCTCAAGGAAAAGGGCGTCACCGCGACGTTCTTCCTTTCGGGCGATGCGGCCGAGGCCTCGCCTGCCACGGCCAAGGCGATTGTCGATGCCGGGTGCGAGATCGGATCCAACAGCTACAGCGACGATTCGCTCAAGGGTCAGGACCGTGAGGCGGTACGCGAACAGATCCCGAAAGGCACCGATGCGATTAAGTCGGCGACCGGCGTGAAGACGATGCTACTGCGTGCTCCCTACGCTGCCTTTGACGAGCAAAACTGGATTGATGCGATGGACCTGGTCTCCGCCGTGGTCTCGTGGAATATTGACTCGGGCGACTGGCTGCTCAACGGTGCCGACGAGCAGGTCTCGACGGTGCTCGATTCGGTGACGCCGGGCAATATCGTGCTGCTCACCGATAGAGACGAATGCGCCGAGCAGACGCTCGAGGCGCTGCCGCAGATTATCGACGGCCTCATTGCCGACGGCTACAAGATCGTGACGCTCAGCGACCTGGTCAAGACGGACACGTCGCTGAGCAAAAAGCTCACCTCGCTGACGAAGGTCACCATGCCCAAGGACGCCGTGTTCCCCCAACTTGCCGAGGACGACGACACCACAGAGTAGTCATTGGGTAGTCATTTTAGAACGTCCCCAATGACTATGTCACGGATGCGTCAGTGTTTGGTATGCCTGCAATGTGCAGCGCATAAATTCGATGCCGCAGGGCGATGCTGATGCTATAGTTACTGCGGTTAATGAGGGTCAAGAGAAAGGTTACAGGTGAAATCCAAACCTCGACCATACAGTCGATGACCCCATGCAGGTGCTTTTTGCGCATGCACGGGGTGTAAGCGTCGAGCGGCGTGCCGCCCGCGCATGCGTATACATATCCAGAAGCCCCCGGACGCCGCACGCGCGGCCGCGTCCGGAGGAATTATGATGGGGAGCACCATTGAATTATCTGAGTGAGATGCTCAAACTGCCGGTCTTGGACGTCGACGGCGAAAAGCTCGGCGTGGTCAACGATTTTGGTATTGCTACCGGCGAAGTTTTTCCGCACGTGACGTCGCTCGCGTTCCGCGGACCCGGCAAGACGCCGTTTATGATCAGCTGGCGCAAATGGGTCGACCGTATCGACGAGACGGGTGTACACCTTAAGACGTCGGCCACCGAAATCCGTTTTTCGTACCTGCAGCCGACCGAACTCCTGCTCGCCCGCGACGTGCTCAACAAGCAGATCGTCGACACGCAGGGCATGAAGGTCGTGCGCGTAAACGACATCAAGTTTTCCATGTCGGGCGAAAACCAGCTGCGCCTGCTGGGCGCCGAGGTCGGTGCCCGCGGTCTGCTACGCGCCATCAGCCCCGCGCTCGAGCATATCGTCGAAGGCTTTATGAAGCACCTGGGCAAGCCGCTCAGTGAGGACATCATCGCTTGGTCCTACATGGACCTGCTCGATCGCTCGACCAAGAACATTCAACTCTCGGTGTCGCACAAGACGCTCGGCGAGCTGCATCCTGCCGACATCGCCGACATTATCGAGCAGCTCGACCCGCGCCTACGTGCGCAGGTGTTTGCGCAGCTCGATACTGCCCAGGCCGCCGAGGCCATCTCGGAGTTCGATGACGACGAGCTTATGACCGAGATGCTCGAGGGCCTGTCCGACACGGACGCATCGTCGATGCTGGCCATGATGGACCCGGACGATGCAGCCGACCTGATCGACGAGCTCGATTACGAGAAGGCCGAGAAGCTCCTGCGCCTGATGGGCGTCAAGGAGGAGAAGGCGATTCGTAACCTGCTGGGGTATGAGGACAATACCGCCGGCCGCATCATGACCTCGGAGTTTGTCTCCCTGCCCGCCACGGCAACGGTCGGTGACGCCATCGAGGCGATTCGCGAGCTCGACGAGGACTTTGAGAGCGTCTACTACGTCTATACCGAGGATCCGAGCGGCATGCTGACCGGCGTGCTTTCGCTGCGCACGCTGATCGTAGCCGACCGCGACGCCACGCTGGGTCAGCTGGCCTATCGCGACCTGGTCTATGTGTCGCCCGACGAGGACCAGGAAGACGTGACGGACGAGATGACCAAGTACGACCTGGTTGCCATCCCTGTCTGCGACGAGAACCGCCATATCCTGGGTATCGTGACCTTCGACGACGCCATGGATGTTATCGCCGAGGAGCATCAGGAGGACCTGCAGATCGCCGGTGTCGGCTCGGGCGATAGCGCGTCGGACGACTCGACGAACGTGCTCAGCTGGTTTGTGCATCGCCAGTACTGGGTTGTCGTGTGGGGCATTGCCTCGTGCATTATGGCGACCGTGTTGGGAACGGCACTCGGCTCCGCGCATTTGGTGGTGTTCCCCATGTGCGCCATGCCGCTCGTGTTGCTGGCTGCCTCGCGTATGGTGTCGTTCGTCAAGAACTACTTCCTGGAGTATGACGGTCACGACGACGAGCCCAAGCCGTATCTGGGGTTCTTCTTCCAGAGCACGGGCATGGGCCTGATTCTGTCACTCGTGACCTATCTGTGCGCCCAGCTGGTGCGCACCGCTGCGTTCCCCGATGCGCCCATGTTTGAGGAGCAACTCTTTACCGGGTGCTTTAATATCGCTGCCATCATTTGCCTGGTTGGCAACATGAGCGCCGTGATTTACCTGATGGTGCTGTTCTGGCGTGACGAGCATGACCTCAACACGTCGGGCACCGCCATGAACGTTATTGCCGTCATGATCTCGTGCGTGGCGTACTGCGCCGCTGCGGTGCTGCTCACCATGTCGGTCATTGGTTAGGTGGTCGCGTGCAAAATACCAAGCAAAAGTCGGGCACCAAGCAAAAGTTGACCATCGCGGCCATCTTTGGCGCTATGGGTCCCGGTCTGCTGGCGGCGCTTTCGGGCAATGACGCCGGCGGCATTGCAACGTATTCCAGCGCGGGCGCCAGCTATGGCTACAAGATGCTCTGGATGCTTCCCGTCATGACCGTGCTGCTTATCGTGACGCAGGAGACCGCGGCGCGCTGCGGATGCGTCACGGGTAAGGGCCTGGCGTCGCTCATTCGCGAGCGCTTTGGCGTGCGCAAGAGCGTGTTGGCCATGGCGGCGCTGTTGATCGCCAACACGGCGGTGACCATCTCGGAGTTCGCGGGTATCGCGAGTGGCCTTGCTCTGTTTGGCGTGCCGGCGAGCATCTCGGTGCCGCTCGTGGCGCTGCTGGTGTGGATGCTTACCATGTCGGGCAGTTTCCAGCGCATCGAGAAGATTTTGCTGCTGGTAAGCTGCGTGTTCGTGACCTACGTCGTCGCCGCGTTTATGGCCGGCCCCAACTGGGGCGAGGTCGCGGTCGACCTGGTCGTGCCTAACATTCAAAATGATCCCAACTACGTGTCGCTCGTGGTCGCAACGATCGGTACCACCATCGCGCCGTGGATGATTTTCTTGGCGCAGAACAACGTGGTCGATAAGAACGCGGGCGAGGACGATATCGTGCTGCAGCGCATCGATACCGTGAGCGGCTCGCTTGCCGCCGATGTCATTGCCGGCTTTATTATCATCACGACCGGTACGGTGTTGTTCCCGGCGGGCATTCAGATTAGCGATGCTGCCGATGCCGCCCGCGCGTTGGAGCCTATTGCGGGTCAGTGGTCCACGGTACTGTTTGCCTCGGGCCTGGTCGCGGCGAGCTTCTTGGCTGCCTGCGTGCTGCCGGGCGTTACGTCGAGCGCTATCTGCGAGGCATTTGGCTGGGAGCGCGGTGCCGACCGCAGCTGGGACGAGGCCCCGGTTTACCGCGGCATCATTACGGCCATCATCGGCATTTCTGCCGTGTTGGTGCTCATGCCTGGCGTCGATTTGTTCCAGATTATGATGACCTCGCAGGTCATCAATGGCGTGCTACTGCCCGTGGTTCTGGTGTTCCAGGTGGTTATTGCTGCTGACCGTCACATTATGGGCACTAACCGCAACGGCCGCGTGTGGAATGTGCTCACTTGGGCGACTATCGGTGTGATTACGGTGCTCACGGTCGTCATGTTTGTTCTGCAGGCGATGGGTTACAGCGCTTAGCGCCTCTTTTGGACTCCAAACAGGCCGCAGCGATGGGCTGCGGCCTGTTTTTGTCTGCTAAAGGGTGTTAGTTATATGGCAGTGGGCAAAAAATGCCAAATATGATTACTGTTGCTAAGTGAATAGCATTTACATCCAAGAAGATAATGAACATAAACTATAGTATGTTCATTAAAATTGGTTCCAATACGCCTTAAACCAGTCAGGTTGGCTGCTTTAGGGGTTGTAGGAGACGCTCAGACGTCATTTTGGGTGGTTTTGCCTGTTACTAAAATGGTAACACTACTCATATTTGCCTTTTTTGTCCACAGACCTTTGAGGTTGCGGCGAAAAGGGCTTGTTTTGATTGTTTGGGGCAGGCGCGAGGCGCGGAAACGATGTCTGGAACGGCGGAGCGGCTTGGAATTCATCCGTAGAGGTCTTCATTGGCTGCGCCAGGAGTGTCCCTAGGTACCGGCACATAAGGAACGTCCCTAACTGCCGGAGGGGGCGTCTGCCGTGGCAGACGCCCCCTCCGGATGTGGGAAGTTTGCGCTGCAAGTTACTTGTCGGTGCCCAGCTTGTGCGGCTTGAGAGCGAGCGCATTGACGAGTGCGTCAGTGGCAGACTTGACGGCTGCCGGTTGCGGATCGTTGACGTGATCCTCGGGATGCACGGGCAGGTCCTTCTTGACTGTATCGTGGATCAAGTTGAGGTACTCAGTTACGCCAGTGGTCGATAGATGCGTGCCATCGCCATCGAACAGGTCGTTGCGGTTGGCACTGTATCCGTACCAGTCGATAACGCGCACGTTCTTGTAGCGCGTAGCGGCATTGGCGATGGCCTGGTTGGTAGAGCCAACCCACGGCTGCGGGCTGCGCGTGTTCACAAACACCACGATGCGCTTGTCTCCTGCATCGGCCATGATGGCGTCGATTTGGTCGTCGGTTACCAAGCCGTTGGTGCCCAGCGCAAAGACCACGATCTTGCCGGCAAGGTTCTGCTGGATATAGCCCTCAAATGTCGCGCGGCCCGCATCAAACTGGCGGCCCTTTTCGGCATCGATATGGCTGTGCGGGAACACGCCGTCAAAAGTGTCCACGGCACGCAGCGATACGGAGTCGCCGATCATAAGCAGATTGTAGGAGCCATCGGGGAAGCCGTCGTTGTCCTTGTCGGTGTCGTCGGCCGCTTGCTGGTCGGTGGGCGCGGTGTTTTTGGCTTCTTTGTTCAGAACTTCGGCGCCCTCGCCGCTCAGCGCAGACGTCTCGGGCACAAAGATCAGACCGCCCAGTGCAACGACCAACACGACAGCGCAGGCTGCGCAGACAGGGACGTGCGCGCGTGCCCAGTTGGCGGGCGTGGTGGTGCCATCGCGGAATTCGGCGACGGTGCGACCGAAGGCGCCCTTCCTAAACGGCGTTTCGATAAAGCGATAGGAGCACTCGGCTACGGCGACCACCAGCAGCACCTGCAAAATGTACTGCCACCAGGGCGTATCGTTGATATTGGCGACCGGGTTCATGAGGAGCAGCAGCGGATAGTGCCACAGGTAGATGCTGTACGAGCGCTTGCCAACCCACACGAGCGGCTCGGCGGACAGCGCGCGGGCAACCATTCCCTGGGGCTGCACGCAGGCCGCGATGACCATGAGCGTGAGGATCGAGCACAGCAGCGTGCCTCCGCGATACTGGAAGGCGGTGTAGCCGTTGGTGAGCGCGACCATGGCGGCAAGGCCAACCAGACCCACGACGCCCAACACATCGATGGATGCGGGCGAGGACCAAAAACGCACGAGGGCGCTCGGCTGTGCCGGGGCGGTCTCGGCTGCTTCGTCGGCCTTCTCGCCAGGCTTGCCCTCGGCGTTCTTGCCGTGCTCGGCGGCGCCAGCTAGGCGATTGAGCCCCAAACGACGAGCGAGACGCACCGGCGCCAGGTCGCGATCGGGGATAAAGGCCATCCAGGCACCCAGCAGCAGCGAGAACACACGGGTGTCGGTGCCGTAGTACACGCGGCTGGGGTCGACGGCAGGGTTATAGAGCACCATCATGGCGATGGCGGAGACAGCAGCCAAGCCCAGAACCACGCGGCGCGTGTTGGGCTTGCTCACATGCATGGATACCATGGCAAACAGCAGTGGCGGCCAAATCAGGTAGAACTGTTCCTCGATGGCAAGCGACCAAAAGTGCGTGAGCGGCGAGGGGTCGCCCAGAGCATTGAAGTACGAGACGTTTTGGGCAATCTGCCACCAGTTGTTGAAGAACAGCAGCGACGGCAGGATGTCGGGGCGCATCTTGGTGAGCATCATGTGGTTAAAGATAGTGCACAGCGCACAGGTTACAAACACTACCGTTACCACGGCGGGGACCAGGCGACGGATGCGGCGAATCCAGAAGCTCTTGAGGTCGATGTGGCCGGTCTTAGCGACTTCGTTGAGTAGCAGGCGTGTGATCAGATAGCCCGAAAGCACAAAGAAGATCGTGACGCCGAGCAGACCGCCCTGCGCCCACGTGAGGTTGAGGTGATAGAGCACCACCGCGACGACGGCAAGCGTGCGCAGGCCGTCAAGGGCAGGGATGTAGCGGGACTTAGGGCGAGCAGGCGTCTGCTCCGCGGCGGGAGTGTTGGCGCGGCCCGCGTTGTTGGCAGAAGCGCGATGGGGGCTCGCGGTGCGTCGCGGTTCGTTGGCACGGCGTTCGCCCTTCACGCGTTCGTGCGGCGCCGGCTCGTTGCCCGTGCGGCGGCGACCGCGCGAGCCCGATTGCGAGAGTTGTTCCATAAAACATCATCCAATGACGAGAATAATCAGCACGCCTTCATTGTAGCTGCCTGCTCCTGTGAATGCTTGCTGCTGGCGCAAGCTCAAGCGCGCGTCCACATCAAAGTGAACTAAAGTTATAGGGGGTGCGAGAGTGCATGATCGACGGCTGGCGGTGGGCATAAGGCCCGCAGATGAGGAGGTTTCCATGGCAGATCGCGGCATCGTTGCGGTGTTCGGCAGCATGAACATGGACCTTTCGGTGGCGTGCGAGCGCATACCGCGTGCGGGCGAGACCGTCGGCGGCAGCGGGTTTATCACCAACGCCGGCGGCAAGGGCGCCAACCAGGCCGTCGCCGCTGCGCGCATGGGTGCGCGCACGTGCATGATCGGCGCTGTTGGGCGCGATACCTTTGGCGATGCGCTTGTGGCGGGGCTCCAGGATGCCGGCGTGGGCGTTGAGTTCGTGGCGCTTCGCGATGACGTGGAGACCGGCACCGCGACTATCATTCGCTGCGAGAGCGACAACCGCATCGTGCTGTCGCCGGGCGCCAACCACGCGCTTACGGGTGAGGATGTGGCCTGCGCGCTGAGGCACCTGGTGGCCGATGGGCTCGACGGCGACGCCAGCGAGATTGCCCCGGCTGCCGGAAGCGTCTTTATCGCCCAGGGCGAATGTGACCTTGTGGCGACGGCCGAGGCGCTTGTTTGCGCTCACGAGCTGGGTTTCTATACGGTCTTTAATCCAGCGCCTGCTTGTGAGTTGCCTGCGGAGGTCTGGCCTGCGGTCGACTTGGTCTGCCCCAACGAGACCGAGTGCCAGGTGCTGACGGGTATCCTGCCCAAGGACGATGAGAGCTGCGTCGCCGCGCTCAAAGCCCTGCTTGCCAAGGGCGCCGGCGCCGCGGTCATCACGCTGGGCGGTGCCGGCTCGGTTACGCTCGGCGATGGCGGTGAGCTGCTGCGCATGCCGGCACTTTCGAGTACGGTAGTCGATACCACGGCCGCCGGCGATACGTTTATCGGCGCGTTGGCGGCGGCTCGCCTAGAGGGCCTGCCGCTCTTTGAGTGCATGGCCGCGGGTGCTCGCGCCTCGGCAGTGACGGTGTCGCGCCTGGGCGCTCAGCAATCGATTCCCACGCGCGCCGAAGTTGAACATTGGTTTGGTTAAACGATAAAGACGGAGAAGCGGAGTAGAACAATGGCAATCAAGAAGCTGATCCTTGATCTGGATATGGGTGTGGACGATGCGATGGCGCTGGCCTATGCCATCGCGAGCCCCGAGGTGGAGCTCGTGGGCATCACCACGTGCTTTGGCAACGTGCGCGTCGAGCAATCGGCGCACAACTGCCTGGCGGTGCTCGATCTGCTGGGTCGCCCCGAGGTTCCGGTGTACCTGGGTGCCGACCGTCCTCTGCAGGCGACTGAGCCCTATACGCCGCCGGCGTCCACCGCGCTCATTCACGGCAAGAACGGCATCGGCGGCGCGAGCGTGCCCGCGTCGCCCTACGAGCCGGTGGGGGCGACCTCGGCCGACGGCAACGCTGCGGTCGATTATCTGATCGATGCCGCGCGCACCTATGGTCCCGATCTGGTCTACGTAGCGACTGGCCCGCTCTCCAACCTGGCGCTCGCCCTGGAGCGCGATGCGGCGGCGATGATGTCCATCGGCCGCGTGGTCGTGATGGGCGGCGCCCTTACCGTGCCCGGTAACGTGAGCGCGGGCGCCGAGGCCAACATGGCGAGCGACCCCGAGGCAGCCGACGCGGTGCTGCGCTCGGGCCGTAAGCTCACCATGGTGGGTCTGGACGTGACGCATCGCGTGGTGCTCACACGCCGCGACATTGCCGGCTGGACGGGCTCGGGCACCATGGCGGGCTGCGCATTTGCGAGCATGGTCGAGCACTACATTGGCTCGTACGAGATGAACGCACCCTACCTGGGTGGTTGTGCGCTGCACGATCCGCTGGCCGTTGCTGTGGCGATCGACCCCACGCTCGTAGGTGCGCTCGGCTGCAACCTGCGTGTTGATCTGCTGGGCGAGTACCGCGGTCGCACCATCTGCGATGAGCGCCGTCTGTCCGATCCGGACAAGAGCGCGCTTGTGGCACTGACCGTGGATGCTCCGCGCTTCCTGTCCGAGTTCAAGACGCGTATGGCCCGTGTCCTTGGCTAAGTTGTCTTTTGGACGGGGCTTTTTTGACTGGTATGATTGGTGCGACCATTCGAACCAGCTAAAAGAGCCCCGTCCCAATTTGACTATCGAGAGGATCTGCCATGGAGCGCATCGCCAGCTTTTCCGTTGACCATCTGCTGCTTGAGCCCGGCGTGTATGTGAGCCGCATCGACCGCGATCCGGCGACCGGTGCCGCCGTCACCACGTTTGACCTGCGCCTGACTACGCCCAACAAGGAGCCGGTTATGAACACGGCCGAGTGCCACACCATCGAGCACCTGGGCGCGACGTTCCTTCGCAATCATGCCGAGTGGTCGAGCCGCATTGTCTACTTTGGCCCCATGGGCTGCCGCACGGGCTTTTACCTGGTTGTCTTTGGCGAGCTGACGAGCGAGAAGATCTTGCCGCTCGTCCGCGAGCTGTTTGAGTTTGTCGCCGACTTTGAGGGCGATGTCCCCGGTGCCGCTCCCGAGGAATGCGGTAACTACCTGGACCAGAACCTCCCCATGGCCAACTGGCTTGCGCGCCGCTACCTCGACCGCGACCTGGTCGATATCGACGAGAAGCACCTGCACTATCAGCAGGCGTAGGGGCTTTATCGCCCAAAACGCGCGCATTGGGCGCCTTCGCTTATGCGGGGGCACCTTTTTGTTGATTGGTCAGGACGAGCGTTCAAAATCGCTCATGTATGTTCTAGAATGTTCGTATAGTCACATTTACCAACAGGAGTGAACATGCATATCTACTCTGTCAACGATCCCGAGTTCAAATCCTATGGCAACGTTTGGGATGACGTTCCGTCCGAGCTCGCGTCGCCCGTGCTCGAGGCGCTCTCTGCCACGCCCATCCCCGAGGGCAGCAAGTACGTTGCAAGTGCGCCGGAGCTCGAGGACGTCAAAGATGCCGATAAACTGGGCTTTCTCATGTTTGGCGGCCGCCCCTTCCAACTGGGTTGGTGCAACGGCCACAACACGCAGCTCAATTGCCTGGAGTATCACCGCGCCAGCGAGTTTAACCTGGGCGCCCGCGATTTTATTCTGCTCGTGGCGCATCGCTGGGAGATTGAGGACGGCAAGCTCGACACCGCGTGCGTCAAGGCGTTCCGCGTGCCGGCGGGTACGGTTGTTGAGGTCTTCAACACCACGCTCCACTATACGCCCTGCATGGTCGACGAAGGCGGCTTCCAGGTGATGGTGGCGCTGCCGGCGGGCACCAACGGCCCGCGCCCCGAGGCTGCAGCCGACATGCCCGCCACCGGTGACAGCTACTGCTACTGGAAGGCCGACAAGTGGGTCCTCTGCCACGCCGACAGCCCCAAGGCAGCCGAAGGCGGCTACGTTGGCCTCATCGGCAAAAATCTCGACATCACCGTGGACTAGCGCATCGCCCCAAACCACCACAAAGGTGCCTGTCTCCTTTGCGGTGGTTTGGGGCGGGCGGATATCGGGAAGTGCCAGACGGGGGAGGCTGCCGGGCGCCTTGCCGTCTGCGGATTTTGGGACATGCGGCCCGCTTTTTCGACCCATCTGTCGGTACACTAAAAGCACTATGGGTACCCGCGAGCGACATATCGGCAACGCGGCCGCCCGATCCGCACCCGTGGCGGATCCCAGGGGCGGCAGGCTCTTCGCCATGCCGCGATTCCTTGTTGGCATAACACATCAGGTGTACCGCCACCGCGTCTTTGCTATCGCCGGTGTCATCACCGCGATGTTCCTCATGCTTTTGGCAGTCTTGCCGGCGCTGTTCGCCTTCGACCCCAAACTTTCTAACGCCGTGCCCGCCTATAGCGAGGTGTCCGAAGAGGTCGTGGATGCGCTCGTCCATTCGAGCTCTCTGCCGTTGCTTGTTGCCGCAATTGCATTTTCGATCTGGGGCGTATCGGTCTATCTGCGCTGTTTGGACTATGTGTTGCGCCGCCGCCTTGTTGCCATCGCCTCCATCTGCGCCCTGTGGATGATCGAAGTCATTCTCAAGTACAAGTCGTTCACGCCGTTCTATGCCACCGTGCTGTGGTACCTGTACTACGTGCCCATGACGCTCATTCCGCTGCTCTACCAGTTGTGTGGTCTGCGCCTTGCGGGCCTGGAGCAACACCGCCTGGGTCGCCGCTACTGCGCTGCGCTGTGGATTGTGGCTATCCTGCTTATCGGATTCGTGCTCACCAACGATTTTCACCAGCAGGTCTTCCACTTTGACCGTACAAGCGACACCTGGAGCAACGATTACACGTACGGCTGGGGTTATTTCGCCGTCCTCGTGTGGACGGCCTTTAACTTTGTGGCCTTTTTTATCCTGGTGGGCCGGTCCTCGTCCTTTCGCATCCAACGTTTCTCGGGCACGGCGGCGCTCGTGCTGCTGGGCGGCGCGTTCTTTGCCATCTCATATGCGTTGCGCGTGCCCTGGGCATGGAGGCTCAACTTCTCGCTCGTCTATTGCGTCTTGTGCGTGGTGGCGATGGAAATCTGTCTCGATTGCGGTGTCGTTCCGTCGTATCACGACATCGCCGGCATCTTCGACACCTTGCCGCTTGACCTCAAAGTTCTAACGCGCGACCTGCAGGAGGTCTATGCCACGCCGGCGTCAAAGCCAATGCCGGTAGGCGTGCGCGAGGAGTTGCGGGTCCAGGAGCACGGCCACGCCCATGCCTTTGCCGTGGCGTCCGATCCCGATGTAATGTACCGTGCCTTTCCGCTGCTGGGCGGATCAGCCCTGCTTGCCCAAGACGTGTCGGAGCTCAACGAGCTTAACCGTGAACTGGCACATCGTCGCATGGAGCTGCAGCGTCAAAACGAGCTGCTCGCCGCCGACTACGACCTTAAGACGCATTTGGCAGATCAAGAGGCCGAGACCTTGCTGGTCCAAGACGTGGACCAGGCGCTTGCCCGCGCGCTCGAAGGGATGTACGACCTGCTGAGCTCACTGCCGCCGTTGACCGACGAAGCGTCTTCGCACGAGCGTTACCGCATGCTGCAGCGCGCCAAGATGCTCGTCGCCTATTGCAAGCGCAAGGGGTCGCTCGCGTTGGCACAGCACGGGGAGAGCGGTTTTGATCGCGACCGCATTCAGCTCATTGCCAACGAGCTCGCAAGCGACCTGCGCACCATCGATATCGATTGCGCCTCGATTATCGCCATACGGCGCCCGATGCACGCCAGCACGGTAAGCGCCCTGTACGACTGCGTGTATGACTTTGCGTTTTTTGCCTACACCACCGACCATCCGGCGCTTATGTATCACTTGGGCGACCATGACCGATGCAGTGTCGAGCTGCGCGCCACGCTTTTTTCCAACGATGATGCAGATCTTTCGCAGACGCACGCTGCGCAAGAGCTCGAAAGCGCTCTGCAAGGGCGCAACGTGGCGTACCGCCTTGAGGGCGAGCCCGGTCAACTGCGCATGATCGTCTTGATGCCGAGGGCGGGTGAGTGACGATGCAGATTTCGCTCATCCTTCCCCAAATCGTTGCGCTCGATGTTGTCTTTGCCCTGGCTGCGTGTCTGCAGACGATCCACGTCCCGCTCATTTCATCGCGCCGCTCGTCCTATAACCGTAAGGTGATTTGCGCCTACGAGGCGAGCCTCGTGGTTCACCTGGTGGTTTCGGCGCTCATCTTGTTCGCGTCGTCTGGCTCGTATCTGGTGGCGCCGCTTGACGTTTGCGCCAGGGCAATGGGCGGAGCGCTGTGGCTCAATGCCGTGATCTTTGCCTACGGCGTGGTGCTTATGGTGCACTATCGTCGTCCAGTCATGCTGGCCGAGCTGCTGCTCATTGCCGCCGTGACACCGCCGGTGGTGCTTGCCATGGGCTCGGCGTGGACCGTTGTCCTTATCGCAGAGGGAGCGTTTTTCCTGTTCCGCTCCATTGCGGCGCTCTTGATGGACGTCCGTAACCGCCAGGAGGATATCACCATGTTCTCGACGATCGAGACCATCAACGTGATTCCCGTGGGCATCCTGTATCTAGACCCGAGGGGCCGTCCGCTGCTCATGAACCGCTGCATGCGAAAAAACCTGGTGGAGCTTCATATGCCCACCGACCTAGGCGATATGAGCGGAACATGGAACGACCTGCGCAAACTCAGCATGCAAATGCCCGAAAGCAGTAGGAACCGTGTGCGGATTAACTTGGACCGTTTTGGTGAGGCTCGCGCGGTGATCGAGATTTCTCCCGCCGAGATTCGCTTGTTTGTGCACGATGACGTTATGGTTTCGGGCCGCCTCTTTGAGCGCATTATCGGCCTGGATGTAACAGAGTATGCGCATGCTCATGATCGCCTGGCGCAAGCCAACCACCTGCTTGAGCTTGCGGGCCAAGAGCTCCAAGCCCAGATCGAAGAAGTCAAAAAAGTTGCTGACAATGCGGCATATCTGCGTATGCGTGCTCGCGTGCACGACGTGATCGGGCAGCGCCTGTCCATCCTCCATCGTTATCTGGAGGAGGGGCGCCTGGATGACGAGTCACTCGAGCAGATCGACCCGCTGCTGCGCTCAATCGCTGCCGATCTGCGCAGCGGGGGCGACACCGAACCGGCAGAGCAGCTGGGCGATATCGTCCATGCTTTTGGTCTGGTGAGCGTGCAGATCGATGTAGAGGGGTTGCTTCCCGAGGATGCGCGCGTTGCCGCGGCGTTTTTGCAGATTATTCGTGAGGCCTCGACCAACGCCACTAAGCATGCGCAGGCGCATCAGATCCATGTGCGCCTGTGGCAGGAGGGGACGGATGCTGACGCCATCGCGCGCATGACTATTTCTAACGACGGGTCCCCGGCCCCCGTATCGTATCGCGAGGGAACGGGTATCCCAGGTATGAGGCATGTCGCGCAAGATCTGGGCGGCTGCCTGGAAGTCCATGCCGCCCCGCCCTTTACGCTTGCGGTGTCCATCCCGCTCAACGCCAGCGCCACAGCTCAAAGGAGAAACTCATGATTCGCGTCCTTATAGTCGAAGACCAGGCTATCTTGCGCGAGAGCCTCGCGCGCTCCGTCGGTGACCAGCCCGACATGACCGTTGTCGCCGCGATCGCCGACGCCTCGGATGCCTTGGACGTTGTACTCAAGGAGCGTCCGGACATGATACTGATGGATGTGTGCACCGAGCACGATTCCAACGGCATCGTGGCGGCGGCGCGCATTAAAGAACAACTGCCCGAGTGCCGCGTCATTATCATGACGGGTATGCCCGAGATCACCTTTGTCGATCAGGCTCGCGAGGCGGGCGTCGATAGCTTTGTGTACAAGAACGTCGGTATCGACGAGCTGTTCGCCGTGATGCGCTCTACGCTGGCGGGCTATTGCACGTTTCCCAAGCCGCCCGAGAGCATTTTTTCGGGCACGGCGGCACTCGACGATGTCGAGTTGTCGATCTTGCGCCTTGCTTGCGAGGGTAAGAGCCGCCGCGAGATTGCGGCCGAGCTGTTTATGAGCGAGGGCACCATCAAACGCCGCATCTCGGAGATTCTCAATAAGACCGGCTACGACAACATCATGCGCCTAGCCGTGCGCGCAGTAACGGAGGGCAGCATCGTTCCCAACATGGAGCGCTAACGCTCGTTATGCATCGGCATAAAGCGGCGGGGCCGCAGGATCATTTCCTGCGGCCCCGCCTGGCATGTGCGCGGATGTGTCCGCCAATCCGCGACTATCGGTGTCTGTCGCTACGCGATGGTTGCGCTGTAGGAGGCGACGTCCTCGTAGGAATCGGTCAGGTAGGCGTCGATGCCGATGGTTGTGTTGACCAGGTCGTCAAGGCTGTCAAGCTCGCCGCTCGAGAACGTGAATTCCTCGGTGGCGCTGGTGCCGGGCATCAGGTTAGCCGAGAACCAGGGTTCCTTCATAGTGCCGTTGACGTTGGTCTTGCCGGAAGGAGCGTAGAAGGTCAGGTCCTTGTCGCTCTTGTTGGTGATGTTGACGACAAAGCCGATGTCGCCCCAGTCGTCCTTGAATTTCTCGGTGATGGTGATGGTGCACAGATCGTCATCGGCGACGGTGACGGCGGGGGAGATTTCGACACTCTGGACGTCGTCGTCTTCGACGGCCTCATCGACCTCTTCTTCCTTCTCGGCCGCCTCGCGATCCTTCTTCACCGTGCCGGACAGATCCTTGTCGGACTTGGTGAAGATAAGCTTGTCGCCTTCCACCTCGAGGACGAGCTTGTCGTCCTTGAGCTTCAGGTCGTGCGACTCATCTTCGGCGGTGATCGTTACGGTGGTGGCGTCCTTGGCTTCCCATTTCAGGTCGGCGACCTCAAGGAACATATCGAGGACGCCTGTGCCGTCCTCGTCGAGGATCAGGACGCAGTTGAGGCCCCACTCCTTGAGCATATCCATGTACTCATCGGTGAGCTCTTCGCCATCCAAGGTTCCACCCGAGAGTTCCCAGCTGCCGACGAAGTTGGCCTTGGGGTCCTTGCCGCCGCCGCTGCAGCCCGTCAGGGCAAAGGCGAGCGCCAGGACGCATGTCAGGAATGCGAGTACGGATTTTTTGAACGTTGTCTTCATGGTGTCCTCCTTTATCGAACGAAACCCATAGAAGCAAATGCGGGGGTGGCGGACCTCCCCGCCAATTACCAGATAGAGGGGCTAGGGCCGGGGCGTTCCGCAGTTGCTGCAGAACTTGCCGCCGTTTTCGCTGCCGCAGTTGGGGCAGAACCACTTGGCCGGTGCCGGGGCGGGTGCGGGACTACCGCACTCGGAGCAGAACTTGCCGGTGTTGGTGGCGCCGCAGCTGCAAGTCCACGTGCCGGCCGCAGGTGCGGCGGTGGGAGCCGGTGCGGGGGCGGGAGCCGGAGCCGGCTGCGGAGCGGCCTGCTGCTGTGCCTGGCCGGCGGCGAACAGCTGGCTGGCGTTCATGCCGCCCATGCCACCTGCCATGCCCATGCCCATAAAGCCTGCCATCGCGCCGTTGGGGTTGGCGGCTGCCGCGCGCATTGCGTCGCTCTGGGCGCTGGCAATGTTGGCTGCCGCCATGGTGGGATCGCGCATGACCGCGGCCTTCTGCAGGTCCTTGATCATCTGCTCGTCTTCTTGCGAGGCGGCGATGGAGTTGACGCCAAAGCTCACGATCTCGACGCCGCGCAGGTCACGCCAGTCGGCAGAGAGGACCTCGTTGAGCGCGCGGGCGAGCTCGGTGGTGTGGCCGGGGATGGCGCTGTAGCGGATGCCCATCTCCGAGATCTTGGCAAAGGCGGGTTGCAGGGCGGTGAGCAGCTCGGACTTAAGCTGGCTGTCGATCTTGTCGCGCGTATAGCTATCGGTCACGTTGCCGCACACATTGGTGTAGAACAGCAGCGGGTTGGTGATGCGGTACGAATACTCGCCGTTGCAGCGCACGGAGATGTCGACGTCCAGGCCAATGTTGTTATCGACCACGCGGAAGGGCACGGGCGAGGCGGTGCCGTATTTGTTGCCGATGATCTCCTTGGTGTTGATGAAGTAGACGCGCTGGTCCTTGCCTGCATCGCCGCCAAAGGTAAAACGGCTGCCGATATTGGCGAAGGTCTCCTTGATGGAATCGCCCAGGTTGCCGCTAAAGACGCTCGGCTCGCTGCCGGTGTCGAAGACGAACTCACCGGGCTCCAGCGCGACTTCGATGATCTTGCCGTTTTGCACCACGAGCATGCCTTGTCCGTCGTTGACGGCGATGACCGAGCCGTTGGAGATGACGTTGTCCTCGCCGCGCGTGTTGGAGCTGCGGCCACCGGTACGTTTGCTGCCCTTGCAGGCCAAGACGTCGGCAGGCATCGATTCGCAGTAGATAAATTCCTTCCACTGGTCGGCCATGACGCCGCCGGCAGCTCCCAATCCAGCTTTCAAGAGTCCCATGGTGATCTTCCTTTCTCGTCAAAGGCCGGGTGGTATTGGTTGGATTGCTTAGTCGTCCTTGTCGTCTTTCATGACAACGGTGGTCTCGGTGTGGCTGAAGGTGTCGTGCTTCTCGGTCAGGTCGAGCTCGCCACAATACTCATCGGCACAGGTTGCTTCGTTGGCCGTCTTGAGCTGGCCTACCAGTAGCACGTATCCGATAATCACGATGATCAGCGGCGCGATGATATTGATGAGGATGCCCTCGATATCAAAGGTGAGGTAATCCGGATCGAAGGCGTATTCCCCCATAAAGAGAATCTGGGAGAGGACAAATCCGATCACAAAGAACAGCACCGAGGCGATGGCGAGCTTGGGCTTGGAGCAGGGGAGCTCGCCGACCAAGCGGCCGGTCTGGCCGTTCATGGCAAACAGGTAGCTCTTGCCGTTCCACGAGGTGGAGAGCATCCAGACGGGGAACAGGGCGTAGTCGCTGTCTTCCCAGGTGTAGTCGAGCTGCTTGTTTTCGACCGTGGCATCGTCGTATTCGTCGACGACGGTCTCGCGCAGGGCCGAGATCGTGCTTTCTTCCATGCGGCGCTCGGCGCGCGCCTTGCAGGTCTCGCAGTCCTCGTCGTAACGGTTGGCGATGTAGCCGGGCATATATGCGACCGAGAACGGACGCAGTGCGTCGTAGTCAAACGGCTCGATGGCGTCCATGTGGCCGTCGGGCATCTTGGATGATCCGTCGACGGGCACGCGCTTAAACGAGATATTGCCCTTGCGATAGGCATCGTAGTGGTCGGTGGTCGTGACGGTGCGATCGGATTCCTCAGTCACGGTCTCGTTGGTCGCGTCAAAGTGCGCTTCGCCGTCCACGTGCGCGCCGTAGAGCCAAAACGGCACGTAGACGCCTTGGACCTCGTCGATGTGGTTGCCGGTGACAAAGCTCTTGGGCAGCAAGATCTTGCCCTTGTAGTGTTCCTTGAGTGCGGCCGTGACGTCGTCGTGCCCGAGCTTAAACGGAATTACCAGGTCGGGCGAGAAGTCGCCAGAGAGCTGGCCGGGCGCCACGGCGGAGTTGCCGCAGTACGGGCAGGTGGTGACGGCGACGGTGCCGTCGGACACGAGCTCGGCGCCGCACGACGAGCAAATGTAGCCGGCGTTTTGGGCGAGCTCCTGCACGGCATCGTCGACAGCAGGCTTGGGCGTTGCGGCTGCCGCATCGGCTTTGGCATCTGCCTTGTCCTGGCGCTCGCGATAGAGGGCCTCGACTTCTTCGACTTCAAAGCGCGAGTCACAGTAGTCGCAGACGAGCTTTTGCTCGGCGCTTGCAAAATGCAAGGGGCCACCGCAGGCAGGGCACTGATAGTTAACGCTCTCGAAGGCCATGATCGGTCCTTTCCGTGCCGGAGGCTATGCGCCGATGGCGCCGCCGCAGTATTCGCAGCGCCCGCTGGCATCGGGAATGGTGGTGGCTCCGCAGAAGGGGCAGGTCACCGCGGTCTTGGGGGCCTTGGCGGCCACGACGCTGTCGCGCGTCTCCTGGCGCAGCTGCACCAGCGCATCGCGGACTTCGGTTGCCTGGCGCTTGGCCTCGCGATATTCGATGGAGCCGCGCTGATCGATGGTGGAGTCGTTCACGCGCAGGTTGATCTCGGTAAAGTACGGCGTGTTGACGTGGATGGTCAGATTAAAGTCGTAATCCAGGTCGTAGCGCGGCGGGTTGTAGCTCTCGCGCTCGCCGTCCTTGGTCTCGCGATAGATCTCGGTGCGCTGCTCGTCGATATCCATATCGCAGCCGAGTACCTGCGAGAACTCGATGATGTCGGGATTGGCGTCGCGCCAGCGGCTCTGCGAAGTGATGATCAGCAGGCCCGCGTCCTCATCGAGCATAATATTGGTGCGCCCGGCAGAAAGCGTGCGCGTGGGGTTGAACGAAGACAGGCGCTCGACGTTGGCCTCGCGGTAGGCGAGTTGCTCACGGATATCGTCCGCGGTGCTGGAGCGATAGCCGTGAAAGTAGGGGGAGAGCTTGCCGGCGCACTCTTTGCACAGGTAGCCTTCATTGATTTTTGTCTTACCTAGAAGTCCCAGCTCGGTACCGCAAATCGCGCACTCTTTCTTCTCGAACATCTTGTCAAAGAAGCCCATGGCTGCCTCCCATCAACAGGTAGCGTGTGTCACTTTTGATGATGGGGGAGTGCGCGATCCTTCGCGATACCCAGACGGCTCAAGGAGTCTCCACAACTGGGACACATGGCCCATTTTGACTAGTCGCTGGGGACACTCTTCGGCCACTCATTGGGGACGTACGCTGCTGGGGCAGTTGGGGCGACGAGCTGGTGATGTCGTGATGTGGGATGGACTGGCACTTGCTACCGACGATTTTGGTGGGGATTTTGCACCCGCATGTTCCGATTCCGCGCCCGTGGAGGCAGCGGAGTTCACGCCCGATGAGTGCCTCGATGCCTTCGTTGCCGCCTTTGGGCTTACAGAGCGCGAGCGCGATATTCTTGAGGTCTTGGTCGTTTCGGACCAGAGCGTTCAGGACATCGCCGCAACGCTCTTCCTTTCGCGCTCAACGCCCTACCGTCACATTTCCTCGATCAACAAAAAGACTGGCACCACCTCACGTGTGGCCCTTATCAACTTCTTCTGGTCCTGGACGCTCAAGGACTAGCTAATCCTCCAATAAGTTGCGGTGGAATAGTCCCTAAATCAAAGTCATGGGGCTTTAAACAGGAACTATTCCACCGCAACTGCTGAGGGGACAGACTGCGGCAGCGGCAGAGGCGTTGGCAGCTATGGTAGTGGCAACGGCAGCTGGCAGGGTGTTTTCCGTCTGCTCGCTACAGCAGCTCGCCGTGGCGGGCAATGTAGCGGCGCTTTGCCAGCTGGGTGAGCGCGATATAGGCGGTAACGATGCCAATGAGCAGCCCAAAAAAGCTCGTGGGCAGCGTCATGAGGCCGAGCGCATCGGCGATGGGGCTTGCCGGCAGCCAGGTGACAAGCGCCAGGCCTAGCACGGTGAGAGCGCACAGTGCCGGCGCGGCGTGGTCACGTGGGCTCGGCAGGCGCGGGGAGCGCAGCATGTGGACTGTCTCTTATACACATCTGACGCTGCCGACGAATAGCCTTGTGTAGA
>CABSMS010000009.1 GCA_902478885.1 uncultured Collinsella sp.
TAAGAGACAGGGTGTAGAAGTCGCGCTTGCCGATCTTGCTGGAGTCGGCGATCAGATAGCGCGAGTCGGCCTTGCTAAAGGCGAGCTGCTGGATGCGGCCCTCTTCCATGTTAGACGTAGACACGTCGCCGTCCAAAATGCCGTTTGCGCCGATAAAGGCTGCGTCGATCCCCAGTGCGCGCAAGGTGTCCTCGGCCGTGGGGCCCACAAAGGCGGCAGTGCGGCGGCGGTACACGCCGCCCACCAGGCACAGTTCGCAGTCTTCGCGCGACTCGAGCAGGTTAAACACCGAAAGCGAGTTGGTCACAATGCGCAGGCGACACGCCGGCAGCATCGAGGCCATCTGTTCCACCGTAGTGCCCGTACCCAAAAAGATGGTCGAGCCCTCCTCGATAAGCTCCACAGCACGGCGCGCAATCTGCAGCTTTTCCTCGGCATGCTTAGTGCGCTTTTCGCTGTGCGAATACTCATGGCGCAACATAGCGTGCGGACGACTCTGCGCACTACGGGCGCCGCCGTGCACGCGCTCGATCTCACCCAGGCTCGCAAGCTCCTCAAGATCGCGGCGAATCGTCATATCCGAGACACCCAGTGCATCCGAGATCTCCTTGACCGAAACCGTGCCCTGCTCTTCGAGCAGCTGACGAACCTTATCCTGTCGCTCTGCTTTAATCACGATGAATCCTCGCCGTTCTTTGCGCGCATATCATTCAAACAGTAACGAACAAATTGTATCAGACTCGTGCGCGTCAAAAATGAACACCCGCACAGCTCCAATCATCACTTTTTTGAGAAAAATACCCCCTGCTTTAGTGGGGTGTAGTGATAATCTCGCCTGTTCGCGCTACAGTTTGTCCGAAATACCTCGATGTTAGGAACCAAATGATCACTTCCGAGCTTTTCGGCACCGCGCCGTGCGGTACCCCCGTTCATCGTTACACCCTCAACGGGCCCGAGATCTGCGTTCGCATTATGGACTATGGCGCCACCGTGCTGGGTATCGATGTGCCCGATATTCCCGGCAACGTGCGCGATGTGGTACTGGGCTTCGATAAGCTCGAGGATTACTTTGACAACCCCGCCTGCTTTGGCGCGACCATCGGCCCCGTGGCAAACCGCACCGCGGGCGCCACGATCACCATCGACGGCACTGACTGGCACATGCCGACCAACGAAGGCGTCAACAACCTGCACAGCGATCTTGAGCATGGTCTGCACAAGCGCGTATGGGACGTTGAGCTCGACGAGACTCACAACGCCGTGCGCATGACCACCTCGCTTAAGGATGGCGAGCTGGGCCTGCCCGGCAACCGAACCTTTACGGCTGTGTTTACCGTTACGCGCACCGGCGTCTTCCGCATCGAGTATGGTTGCGAGAGCGACCGCGCCACCTACGTGTCCATGACCAACCACACGTACTTTAACCTTGCCGGCCATAACGCCGGCATGGACTGTGAGCACTTCTTTATCGCCAACGCTGCCCACTACTTGCCCATTAACGAGCAGAACATCCCCACCGGCGAAATCGCTCCGGTCGAGGGAACACCGTTTGACTTTCGCGAGCTGCGCCCCGTCGCACCCGGCATGGAGGCCGACGACCCGCAGATTAAGCAGGCCCGTGGCTACGATCACTGCCTGTGCATCGATAGCTATCAGTACGGCCGCAACCTGCGTCGCGCCCTACATGTCGAGGAGATGTGGACCGGTCGTGAGCTGGACTACTACACCACCGCCCCGGGTGTGCAGCTCTACACCGGCAACTGGCTGGGCGACGAGCACGCCAAGGACGATGCCAACTATGGCTGGGGCGCCGGCTTTGCCCTCGAGGCCGAGATGTACCCCGACACGCCGCACCAGCCGCTGTTCCCGCAGGGCATTGTTGGTCCGGGTCACCCCTACAGCAATGTGATCGAGTACCACTTTATGAGGCACTAAACCCACAACGCGACATATCACACAGCAACGCCCGCCGGCACCACCGCCGGCGGGCGTTTTTCATCTTTTGGGCGCATTTTCGCTGTGACTATATGAGTGGCATATCAAAACTATGCCCATTTACTACGTTTAGCCCGGGATGCTCGAGCATGCACCGGTTTTTGTTACATTCGCGAGCCGTCTACCTGCAGTTTTGTTTTTCTCAAATTCGACATGCTCGGCGATAGCCGATCAAACGTAGTAAATGGGCATAGTTTTGGCGGACAGCGCCACACAGATCCCCTACGAAGGCAAAATGATCCGTTTTCCTCCGTCCCCAAGGGATCAGTTGAACAGATTGCCGATGGGATCGGGGGCGGAACTGGGGAGATGGCGGATTTCTAGCTCTATACCGAGCTTTTGCAACTCTTTGAAGGCGGCGATGTCTGTATCGCCTACGGCAACGGCAGGCGTTGCAGAGCGCTTGCCCTCCCCCGCCCGCATATGGCCGATACTAATCTTGGTTATTGGCACACCACCCTTAACCAGCGCGAGCGCATCGGAGGATGAGGCCACCATGATCAGAATCAATTGGCGAGGCGTTGCGGTATGAATGATGTCGATGGCCTTTTGTACCGAGAAAAACCGCGTCCAAACGCCTTCTGGCGCCGCCACCCTCATGGGTGCCCATTGGCGCGAATCTGCCGCGATCTCATCGTTGACGATTAGGACAAGGTTGGAACCCAGGGCTTCGTTCCACAGCTCAACGTCTTGTCCGTAAATGAAACGGTCGTCGATACGTGTGAGAAGGATCTTGGGTTGAGCCATGGCTGCCCCATTCCGTTTGAGACCCATACGAGCGGGACGTCGACCACCAACTCAACAGCTGGTCAAGCGCCAGATGGACGCCGCAGACATCACGCCTCTAATATTAGTGCATTTAAAGTGAGAAAAGCCGTCAGAACACTTGCGCGGATTTGCGATGTCCCGTATCATAGACAGCCGTTGACGCCTCAGTTGCGCCATCACATGGCCGCCAGCGTAGCTCAGTTGGTAGAGCACCGCTCTCGTAAAGCGGGGGTCACCGGTTCGAGCCCGGTCGCTGGCTCCATTGCACAAGATAGCCGCCTTCGGGCGGCTTTTTTGTTGCCGATTTCGGGCGCGCATCCGCCAATCCAAGCACAACGCCGCCGGAAACTCCCCTACTCAACAAAAGCCCCGCCAACCGCAATCCCCAAAGGAACCGCGATCAGCGGGGCCCAAGCGAGCTCCCCCAAGGGATAACGCTCGCAACACGAACAGCTCAGCCGAGCAGCGCGCTACTCCTCCCAGTAAGCATCTGCAAGCAGCTTAAAGCAAATCTTCTTGACCGGCTGCGCGCCATCGCCCGGGAACTCGAGCGTGGGCATGTGAGGCTCGCCGGCAACAAACAGCGCAAACTTGTCGTCAGCAAGATCGCCGGCGATCGAGGCGTCGGAATCGACCAGATCGTAGTCGTCCTTCTCGTCGAACTCCTGGACCAGCGTCAGGCTGCCCGTGGCAACCTTAAAGGCCTCGCGACCCTCGACGTCGATCTGCAGGTCGTGATAGCGCTGATGCGTCTCATAGTGAGCCTCGGCTTCGGGACGCGTCGTGGGAGCCATGACGTTCGCAAAGACCTTGTCGCCCAGAATCGGATGGCTGCCGACCTCGAGCTCCGCCGGGTCGTTCTCCTCGAGCCAGTCGATCAACACGTCGAGGCTCTTGAGCATTCCGCGGTACTCCTCGATATCGCCCAATGCACCGTAAATCATCTAAATCCCCTCTCGGATCGTTTCTTTGGCGGCTACTCGGCAAACGCATTACCGACGCTGTTGCCACCCACATGCGTCTCGACCAGGGTAAGGTCGGGATTGAACACGACAGTGTCGGCGTCGCGCCCCGGCATAATGCTACTGCACTTGTCGTCGACATGAGCTAGCAACCGATGCCGGGGCCGCAGCACAAGCTCCTACAGCTCGGTCACGACAACGCCGTTGTAAACCTCGTCCCAACGATCCATAACCAAGTGGCCAGTCATGGGATCCATGGCATTGAGCTTGCCGCAGGTGTTGGCGGTACGCAGCACCGTCTCGTCGTCTGCGCCAGCAGCGATGGCATGTGCGAAGCCTGCGATAGTGGAGTCACCAGAGCCCGTGGCGTTAACGGCAGGGATATCGGGCGTCTTTGCGCGGAACGCACGGCCATTGTGGAAGCCAACTGAGCCGGCAGCGCCCATGGATACGACGACCCAGGGGATATCGGAGAAGCGGGCGTCAGAGGCGAGCGCGGAACGGAGCTCGTCCACATCGTCGGTGGTAAAGCTCGTGCCCAGAAGGCCGTTAATTTCGGTCAGGTTAGGCTTAACCAGCTCAGGCTTGACCTCGGACTTGAGCGCACCCTCAAGCGAGGCACCCGAGGTATCGAGCAGCACCTTGGCGCCGGCGTTCTCGGCAATGCCCGTGATCTTGGCATAGTAGTCCGCCTCGACGCCGCGGGGCAGCGAACCCGAGATGGTAACGACATCGGCCTTGCTCGCAAGCTCGGCGAACTTGGCGGTAAAGGCATCGAGCTCCTCGGGGGCAATCGTCGGGCCGCTCTCGAGCAGCTCGGTCTGGTTGCCGGCATGAAGGATATTGAGGCAGATGCGGGTCTCGCCCTTGATGGGCACAAAATCATTCTTAATGCCGTTGGCATCCATGAGCTCGGCCATATAGGCGCCCATATGACCACCAAGCAGGCCGGTTGCCACGACATCGTCGCCCAGCTGGCCCAGGACGCGGGCCACGTTGAGGCCCTTACCGCCGGCGGTCTTTTCGGGCGTCACGCGGTTGACGTCGTCGATAATGAGCTCATCGAGCTGATAGCGCGTATCGACGGACGGGTTCATCGTAACGGTGAGGATCATTTCTAGCTCCTTATCTCGCAGGCTCCTTATGCCTTGCAAAACGAATTGGCTACATGCGACTACAGAATCTCGATTGTGAACGAGCGCACGATGGTTTCTTTGGGCTTGGCGATAAGGCAGCCGCGCTTGTGCTCAAGCACGTCATCCTCATCGGAACAGGTCGAGAGGCCGCCCCAGGGTTCAACTGCCACAAAATCACCCTCGGGCTTGCTCCACACAATGAGGTACGGGAAGCCCTCAAAGCTCAGGCGAACGCCCTTGTCCTCGCCCTTTTTGGAAAGCGTGACCTGACGGCTCTCGAGCACGTCAAAGATGGTCTCCGCAAAATCGAAGAGCTCATGCGACAAAGGCAGCGTCTTTCCCACCATGGGGTTCTTTGAGCGCCTGTCCACATCAATCAATCCGGTCGAGGGAACGGCGGTGCAGAGCTCCGCAGCCTCGTCTTTCTCAAAACGCAACTCGTAGTCCGTATAGGACTCACCCTCGTCGAGCGGACACCTAAAGCCGGGGTGTCCACCGATAAAGAAAGGCATGTCCTCGGTGCCCTCGTTGGTAACCTCATAGGAGACGCGCACGGCGGCGTCCTCGAGCGTATAGCGGGCGACAAGCTTAAACGGGTACGGATAATCGCTCAGCAGCGCGGCGTTATCCTCGGATGCCAGGCACATAGCCAGCTCGTTTGCGCTTTGGCTCAGCAGATTCCACTCCTGTTTGCGCGCAAACCCGTGGCGAGCGAGCTTTACATGATGCCCGGCAAACGTCATGGCGCTGTTGTCGCGCAAGCCTCCGCAAATCGGGAAGCAAATTGGTGCCTGGCCGGACCACACTGCGGGATCACCCTGCCACAAATACTCGCGACCGTCGGCCTCAATCGAGGTAAACGAGCCGCCGGCCGTAGACACCTTAATAGAAATCGAATCGTTGGAGAGAGCGTATTCCATTGCCCATCCTTTCGAACAACTGCTTTTTTTGCTCGCAAGAACCCGTCTCGGCCCTGACCAAAGGACAAACCCGCACGTTCATCGATACGTCCGGTATCCCAGCCATGCAACGGGGTACCATACAGACATTGATGCAATTACAGCTGAAAGGCCTTCTTATGCGAACCATCATCCTCTACGCCTCGCGCCATCACGGCAATACGAAAAAGCTCGTGGACGCCATCGTCGAGGCACACCCCGAGATCGATACCCTCGATGTGAAGTCACTCGGTAAAAACGAGTATCCCAACCTGCACGAATATCATCTGATCGGTGTCGCCACGGGCATCTATTACTCCGAGATCGACAAGGACATGGCACGCGTGCTCACTAACGTGCTGCAGCCGCAGGACAAGGTGTTTGGCCTTATGACCTACGGTGGCAAAAACAAGTGGTACGGCAAGGATATCGATGGCATCTGCCGCATGAAGCAGGCTATCTTTATGGGCGTCTACGGCTGCCCCGGCTTTGATACGTGGGGGCCGTTCAAACTCGCCGGTGGTGTCCAAAAGGGACACCCGACTGCTGAGGAAATTAAGGGCGCCATCGACTTCTTCGACAAGATCGAAGACGAGTATGGCGACATCATCGTCGAAGAGTATGCCAAACGCGAGAAGCGTCTGGCATACGAAAAAGAGCATCCTGCGGGAGGTCTTGTGGCCGGCGTCAAGCGCACGGCAAAGAAGATTGCCAACAAGCTGTAACTGTGAAGGTGCTTTTGAGCGTTTAACCCATACGGCGGGTCCGAGCAGATTCGGGCCCGCCGTCTTTTTCTATCGTTACTCGGTAAAGGCGTTGCCGACGCTCTGGCCGCCAACATACGTCTCGACGAGGGTGAGCTCATGGTCGAACACGACAAAGTCGGCGTCGCGACCCGGCATGATGCTGCCGCACTTATCCTCGATGTGCGCGGAGCGTGCCGGCACCTCGGTTGCCATGCGAATGGCGATATCGGCGCTGGCGATGCCCCAGTCGACGATGTTCTTGACGCCCTGGGCAAGCGTGAGCACCGAGCCGGCAATGCTCTTGCCGTCAGCGAGCCAGCACAGGTTGTCCTTCATGATGACGTCCATGCCACCACTGGTGTAGCTGCCCTCGGGCATGCCGCCGCAACCCAGGCAGTCAGTGATGAGCACCGTATGCTGCCAGCCCTTGGCCTGCAGCAGCGCCTTGATGGCGGCAGGGTTTACGTGCTTGCCGTCACAGATGATCTCGGCGTAGGTCTCGGGCGTGGACATGGCAGCACCCACGACACCGGGCTCACGGTGATGCAGACCGCGCTGGCCGTTATAGGTATGCGTAAAGCAGCTGGCACCTGCGTTGATGGCGGCGATGCACTCATCGTAAGTGGCGTCGGAGTGACCGATGCTAGTCACCACACCCTTGGCGTTCAGAGCGGCCGCATAAGCAGCGGCACCGTCGCGCTCGGCCGCCATGGCACTCTTAACGATGCGACCACCCGCAGCCTCCTGCCACTGATCGAAGACCTCCTCGGAGGGATCGATAAGGTAAGCGGGGTTCTGCGCGCCCACGTGCTTCATGGTAAAGAAGGGGCCCTCCAGGTAGATGCCCTGAATGCGAGCACCGCAGAAATCGGGGCCGCGGCCCTCGTCCGCCTGAGCGATGGCAGCGCAGGCGTCCTTGATCTGCTCGACACCATCGGTGAACGTCGTGGGCAGCCAGCTGGTGGTACCGCGACGGGCAAGCTCGGTCGAGCTGATATCGATGCCCTCAGAATCGTTATCGGTAGTTGAGTGGTTGTAGAAGCCATGGATGTGAGTATCGACCATACCCGGTGCGATCCACGATCCCGTGTAGTCCTTAATCTCGCAAGAGGGCTCGTCGGCCTGCCAGGCGCCAAAGACGCCATCCTCGACCATAAGGTAGCCGCCCAGTTGCGGACCTGCCGGCAAGAAGAACTTGTCAGCCTTAATTGCGTACGTGCTCATATGCACTCCTTGCTTCTAAAGCAGTTGACGGTGGTGATGCTTATACCCAGCTCACGTAAAACAAAAAGCGCCCGCCCGCCGTTATGAGCGGACGGGCGCCCTTACAGGGGGACGCGATTAAGCGGTGAAGGGGTGAATCGTCACGCCCTTAACCACGCGGTTGACCGTGCCGGTGGGGCTCGGCGTATCGGGCGTGTTGCCCACGCGCACGGAGTTGAGCAGGCTGATAGCCTGAGCGAACATCACGAACGGCAGAGCAAGGTAGCCCTCGGGAAGCGCCTCGTAGCCCTTAAAGGTGAAGGACTCGCCCTCATAGACGGTGGCACCTTCCTGCTGAACGGCGATGGTGTGCTGAGCGATCTCGTCTCCACCGATCTCGTTGAGGATGTCGATGTCGTACTGACGGGTGTAGGCGTCGTTGTTGACGAACACGAAGACGAGCGTCTTATCGTCGACGAAGGACTTAGGTCCGTGACGATAGCCCATGGAGGTGTCGTAGGAAGTAGCGACCAGACCGTGAGCGAGCTCGAGGATCTTGAGCTGGCTCTCCTGGGCAAGGCCACCGAAGGAGCCAGAACCCAAGTAGGTCACGCGGTTGAAGTCGCCAGCCAGGTAATCGGCGATCTCGGGCTCACGGGAGATGACCTCCTCGCCCATCTTGGCGATGGTCTCGACCCACTCGGCCTTCTGCTCGTCAGAGGCAGTGTCGAAAATAAGGGTGGAGAGCAGGGTCATGCAGGAATAAGAACCGGTCATGGCGAAGCCCTTGTCGTTGGCGCGCGGAATGAGCAGCGTCAGCGCGTTGGGATCATCGGCAGACTCGACGGCGAGCTTGCCCTCGGGAGCGCAGGTGATGTTGAGGAACTTGACGTTGTGGACGAGCTCCTTGGCAACGGCAACGGCAGCAAGGCTCTCGGGGCTGTTGCCAGAGCGGGCAAAGGAAACCACGAGCGTGGGATCCTCGGCGCGCAGGAAGTCGCGCGGGGCGCTCACGATGTCGGTCGTGGCGATGGGCTTAAAGTCGTAGAGATCAGTGTTGCCAGCGTGACGCAGGTACGGGGCGCAGGTATCGCCAACGTAGTCGGACGTACCGGCACCGGTGAAGACAACGGACAGACGGCCCTCGCCCATAGCGCGAGCCTCGGCCAGGAAGGCCTCGATGGCCTCCTTGTTCTCGCGATAGATGTTGAGCGTATCACGCCAAAGCTCGGGCTGCTGAGCAATCTCGGCCGTGGTGATCTGGGCGCCGAGCTCGGTGAGCTCCTCGACACTCTTCTCGAACATTTCTAATACCTATCTCTAGAAGTAATCCTCTGACGTGCAATTATACACTTCGGTTGGTTATCTGGTAGTAACCAGTTAAATGCAAAGAATCATCATATGGAAACGATGCGAACTCTAGTTGCTACGCTGGTGGTAAACCTTGTATTTAAACTGATCGGCACGAGCAACCGAGAGCGTATACTCCACAACCTCGTTTGACTCGTTATACGTAGTCCTGACCAAATCGAGCACAGGCGAGCCCTCGACAATTCCCAAAAGGTGAGCATCGGTGGAACGGGCTATGCTCGCATAGAACTCCTCTTCGGCCACGCGTATCTTTTGCTGAAAGTCTTGCTCAATCACATCGTAAAGCGGTTTACGCTCCAACAGCGGTCGCTTTAGGGACAGAAATTGACGAACCGGTAGATAGCTGCGTTCGACCATCATGGGCATGTTGTCGGCAGAACGAAGGCGCTTGAGCTTATAAATGCGATCACCGATACGCAATCCCATATGCTCGGCCAGATTCTTATCGGCCTCCATCTCGCAAAACTCGAGAATCGTGGTCTCGGGATCGCGACCCATCGCGCGCATCTGCTCAGTAAAGCTGTAGGACTGCATAAGATTGGTTGCCTTTGCCGAACGGTCGGTCACAAAGGTACCGCGACCGTGCTGCCGAACCACCAGTCCTAAACGCTCCAGTTCCTGCAGAGCCAGGCGTACCGTAGTTCGCGAGAGACCATAGCGCTCCGAAAGTTCGCGCTCGGAAGGAATCATGTCACCGGCGCGATATTCATGGTCAATCTTTTCGGTCAGAATATCGACCAGCTGATCGTATAGCGGTTGCTTACGCGCTCCGATCGCCATCCTATCCTCCCTTTTGCTCGAATTCGGCTAACTACCTAGGGTGTTAAGCATTATCGGTCTGCCACACCCGAATCATCAAGAAAACAAAAGCCGCGCGCTCTTTCGAGCACGCGGCTTTTAACATACACATGGCTTAAGGGGTCGGGGTGTGAGCCGCGTAGGGACACACCCCTCAAGCTAGAGCCTTACCAGATGCTCGGCCAGAGACCAAGCGGGCCAGCGCCCAGGATGCCAAGGACGAAGAGCAGCAGAATGCCCTTGGTCGGGGTCCAGCTGTGCTTAGCGAACATGTAGTAAAGCAGCAGCGTAAGCATAAGCGGGACGAGCTTCGGGACGATGGTGTTGAGGGTGTCGGCAACGGAGAAGTTGACCGGATCCTCGGTGACGGTGCCGTAGGTAACGGACTCCATGCCGTTGCCCAGATCGGTGACGCCGCACTCGACAGCGTTGCCGTCGGCATCGGAAGCGGTGAGGGCGTTGCCGTCCTCATCGGTCATGGCGATGGTACCGGCCTCAGCGGTCTCGGTATCGATGCCCTCCATACCGGTGAAGTTCTCGGCCTCCTTCTCGGAGACGATCACGGTAGTAGCGGAGAGGCCACGGGTGGTGCCGTTGGGGATCTGGAGGTTGATCTGGGTGCCACCCATGGTGACGACCAGGCAACCGACGACGAAGACGCCCATGATGGAAGCGGCACGCGTGAAGGCCTGCATGTTGGCAGTCAGAGCGTCAATAGCGCTGGTGCCAAGCTTGTAGGACCAGTTCATGAGCCAGAAGCGCAGAGCGAACTGGACGACGTTGAAGATCACCAGGAAGATGATCGGTGCAGCGGCGTTGCCGTTGATGGCCATGTTGGAGGTGATGCCGGCCGTGATAGGCACGAGCGTCAGCCAGAACAGAGCGTCACCGATACCACCGAGCGGGCCCATTGCGGCAACGCGGACGGCGCGGATCGTGGGGATGTCAACCTTGTTCTGCTCGAGCGAAAGCACGATACCCATAACAAAGGTGACGAGGAACGGATGAGTGTTGAAGAACTCCAGGTTGTGGCTCATGGAAGCCGCGAGGTCGTTCTTGTTGGTGTGGATCTTCTCCAGACCGGGGATGATGGAGTAAAGCCAGCCAGCGGCCTGCATACGCTCGTAGTTGAACGATGCCTGCAGGAAGCAGGAGCGCCAAGCCATCTTGTTGAGGGTCTTCTGGTCGAGCTGCGGAGCAGGAGTGAGATCCTCGTAGTGCTCCGGGATCACATACTCATTAGATGCCATCTTCGAAGTCACCTCCGTCAGAAACAGCTGCACCCTTCAGCTCGGTCTGCTGCTGGAAGTCCCAGAAAGCGATGCCGAAGCCGATGAGAGCGAGGATGAGCAGAGCAGGGGTTGCCAGAGAATCGTTGGCAACGGTGATGAGCGCGAGGCCAAAGCCCATGAGGAAGAAGCCCCACATATCGCGGTTCATCATAACCTTGAGCAGGACGGCGAAGCCGACGAAGCGCATCATGCCGCCTGCAGCGGAGAGACCGGTCTGCAGCCAAGTCGGGATGGCGGAAGCGATGGTCTGACCGATGGTAGCGCCAGCGATGAAGAACAGGGTGACGACGACAGCGAAGATCAGGCCGAGCAGAGCCATGGCGAAGTAGTTCAGACGCTCGATACCCTTGGTGTCAGCGTTGTGAGCCATGTTGTCCGCGGAGGACATGAGCGGCGACATAAGCGTGAAGACCAGGGTAACGCCGAGCTGACCAAGCAGAGCGAACGGAATGGCAAGGCCGACTGCCGCGTTGGGCTCGAGGCCCGTAGCGATAGCGAGAATGGCTGCCATGATGCCGCCGATAACGGCGTTAGGCGGCTGAGCACCTCCGATCGGCATGTTGCCGATCGTCATGAGCTGATAAGTACCACCCACGAGAAGACCGGTGTTGAGGTCGCCAAGGATAAGACCGATGACGGCGCCGGTGACGATGGGCTGATAGAGAGACTCGAGGAAGTTAAACTGGTCGATTGCCGCGACGAACGTGACGATGAAGACCAGAGCGACCTGGAAGATCGTGTATTCCATCTTGCTCCTCCTTTCAAAATGTATGTACGCACTTTGGATTTCACGTACAGAATGTCAGGGTTTCATTCCTGACAACGTGGATCACGAGGATTACGAGAAGAGCTTGCTCGTGTCCTCAACAGGCGTGCTCGGAACGCGCCTGATCTCCAACTCCACCCCCAATTCCTGCAGCTCTTTAAACGCAGCGACATCCTCGTCGTTAACTGCGACGGAGGTGGCGACTTGGCGCTTTCCTTCCGACATGTGCATGTTGCCGATGTTTACCTTCTTTATAGGCACACCGCCCTTGACGAGCGTAAGCACGTCTTCCGGTGTTTCGGCCACGATGAAGATCTTCTGGCGCGGGCTCGCCTTGCCGATAACGTCGATGGTCTTCTGCAGGGAGAAGAAACGCGTAGCGACGCCGGTGGGAGCGGCCATCTTCATGAGGTTCTGGCGCATGGTATTGGTCGACACGTCGTCGTTGGCGACGAGGATGAGGTTGGAGCCCAGAGTGGAGTTCCACTGGGTGGCAACCTGACCATGAACCAGTCGGTTATCGATGCGGGTAAGAAGAATGTTGGGTTCTGCCATGTTGATCAGCTTCCTTTCGTTATTTGCTGACGACAGTTACTTGATCTCCTGAATCGCGTAACGCGAAACATCTACGACGGCTCCGGATCGGACTTTGATCTGGACCTTTTCGCCTTCGATGCCTTTGACGGTTCCGTAGATACCGCCGGCGAAAAGAACCTCCTGACCCGGCTTGAGCTCGGTGTGCAGCTCCTTGAAGTACTTCTGCTTCTTCTTCATGTTGATTTGCGACCAGATGGTGTAAATCAAGCCCATGATGACAAGCAGGCCTAAAAGGGCGACCGAGGAGCTCAGAACGTTGGCTCCGAAATCGGCCATTAGATGCCATCCTCTTCGCCGAAGATATCCTCTTCCTCGGCTCCAGCAACAGAAGCGACCGTCTGGGCGGTAATGCCCGTCTGGCCAACGGTCACTGCCTGCTCACCAAGCTCGGCGAGCGTGGCATTGCCGCGGAGGAACAGAAGCTCAATAACCATGGGAAGGTTGGTGCCAGTCAGAACCTCGACGTTGTCGACATCCTGGGCAATCATCATCGACTGGTTGAACGGGGTGCCGCCAAGCAGATCGGTAAAGACGAGCACGCCATCGCACTCCTCGCGCATGGCGGTAATAGCGGCGCGGAGATCCTCACCGTAGGAAGCAGCCTGGTCGCCCTCGAAAGGAACGACGGTAAAAGCGGGCTGGTCGCCGGCAACCATAGCGATAGCGCTTGCAAGGCCGGGTGCGAACTGTCCATGACCGGTAAGAATAAAGCCAACCATTCAAATTTCCCTTCCGAAGGTGTGTACGATCTGAGTCCGATGATTTTCGGAAGCCAGCGGGCAATCGCCCTTAAAGCTTCTTGGAAAGCGTTCTTTAAAGACCAGTGGTTTCTCAACTGGTAGTAACCACGTGACGTGTTGTTGCCACTATATCACCACAGAAGAGGTCGCTTTCGTTGATTCATACGGTAAAACGTTTTTGCACCGCTCACGGTGATAAATCGACCGTTTACCGCTTATTAACACTTCTACCTGCGGTTTTGAAACCGTTTCGAAACGCTTTGGCAAAAAATCGGAACTCTTTTCGTGTCAATACAACACAGGGCGGCTAAAAATAGCGTAAAGAAAAATTGCAGGTCATTGTGAAGATATGTGAATTGGTCTTTTTGACTTAATACCAGTTAGAACCAGTTTTGGGATTATCGGTGAACGGTAGTTTTCGACCGTTCACCGGTTACTTGCAATCGTTTGCAGTTATTTTCCCATATGAATTGGGGATACGCGATGGAGCGTTTGCGCGATCACGGGAAGTTTTGGCATTTGCCCTCATCCCCCGCGCGCCAAACTCCGGCATCCAAAATGAGCTAATAGGTCACGTCAATCGTTTTCAATCATTACTTACTCAGTTTCCGTAATTATTTATCGTTTATCGTTAATTCTGATAAGATACAGGTATCGTCCAAAATGCCGATTGGAGGGGTTATGGTCCACCGCAACGCATCCATACCGAATGAAGCCGCCAACCGCGAACAGACAATATCCGAGCTGAGGAAGCTCGCTCGCATCTGCAAATGGGCCACAATCTGCATTACCGCAGCGCTCGCTCTGGGACTCCTCGCAGTCATTGCGATTGACCTTATACTCATATTGCCTGGCCTCTCCCAAGGGTCGTGTCTTCAATCCGTAGAACTTCAAGCCGGCGAAGGGCCGTGCCTCGCTATCGTCGGTACCGATGCGCGGGCCCCACTTATGCTCGTTGCACACGATGGTCACACTGCCATAGGGAGCCTCTTGATGACATGTCTCGCGCTTACCATCGCGATAAGCGTGCGCAGGCTTTTCTTCAACATTGAAAAGGAAGGCAGGCCCTTTGACCTTGAATGTAACCAGACACTTCGTCGAGTAGGACATTTATTCCTTATCGGCGGCGTTGCCGTGAGGCTTCTTGGTGCCGTAATCACGGGAATGATACTCTCAGGATTTGGCGGCAGCTTTACGGATGCGTTCGCCGGCCAGTTATTCGAGCCCTCCATGCTCTTTGCAGGCCTGATTATTTGCCTGATTGCCAGCATCTTCCGCTACGGGTATATCCTGCAAAAACAAGATGACGAGTTGCTCTAGGGGGAATCCATGATTATTCTGCGGCTTGACCGCATGCTCGCCGAACGCAAGATCTCATCCAAAGAGCTTGCGGAACGTGTGGGCATCTCCCAGGTCAATATGTCACGCATTAAGACGGGCAAGGTTTCTGCCATACGTTTTTCAACTCTTGACGCGATATGCCGGGCACTCGACTGCCAACCGGGCGATGTGCTGGAATATAGATCCGACGATGAAGCCGATAGCCTTTTTGGGCTTAAAGATGAATAGCCATAATTAAGCCGCCGATCATGCCCTCAACGCAAATAGCCCGCCAGAACGACTTCCGTACTGGCGGGCTATTTGTTGTCTATCGGCTAGATGTTCGATGAGCCGTGCGACTCTTTACGCAAACAGGCCGTAGATGCTGATGTTGGCCTTGGCGTACAGGCCGTTAGCATACTCGGTCCACTTGGAGCTGGCGCTCGAGGCCTGCGAGGAATACTGCTGGTAGGCGGTGTAATAGGCGGTCATGGCCTGCTTATAGGTAGCGCTATCGGCCGTAAAGGCATCGTCGGCAAAGGCCTTAGCGTAGGTGCTATCGGCGTCCTTCCAAGTGCCCTTCTCGCTATCCCACTCGTCACCGGCAAGGTTGATGATGTAGTCGGCGTAGTCCTTGCTCGCGGTCTCCTCGTTGCCGTCAGCAGGCTCGGTCGGGGCGGTCGGCATGCTTGCGGAGCTATCGCCCACCTTCTTCTTGTAGAGCTTCTGCAGCGTCGCGGACTGGCGGACGATCTGCTTGGCCTGGTCCTTGGACACGCCGTACTGCGTGGCCATGGTCTTGTAGTCGGAGGTGCCGATGGAATCCTCGGCGTACTGCTTCATTTCCTTGGAAGAGACGGTAATGCCCTCGTCCTCGGCAGCGTCCAGCAGAATCTGGTTGCGCACGTAGGACAGGATAACGTCGGCAGACGGTGCGGTGTAGTTGCCGTCGTCGTCCTTGACGGTGTCAAGGCTGTACTGGCTCTCGATGGCCTCACGCGCGGTGATGTCGCTCTTCTTGCCGTTGTAGCTATAGCTTGCCACGGTCGAATTGAGCTGATCCTCGGTCAGGGTCGACGAGCCGACACCTTTGCCGCCAAAACCACCGTTGCCAATAAAGAAGCCGACCACGGCAGCGATCACGATGGCGACCACAAAGGCGGCAATCATCGTCTTCTTGTGCTTGGATGCATGGTCGTCCGCGTCGGAGTCGTCGTCCTCGTCCTGTTCCTCGGGCATGAGGTTCTCGTCGGCGGCGTCCGAGGCGATCTTTGCCTCCAGGCGAGCGTCCTCCTCCTCGGCCGTCGTGCCGGCGGCAATGTGCTCGGCAGACGTACCGGCGACCAGATCGATCTTCTCGTCCTCGTCACCGTCGGGGCCTTCGCCGCGCTCGATGATCTGGATGCCGTCGATCTCGTCCTTCTCGTCCTTCTTTTGAATCAGACCCATATCAGTTACTCCTTGTTAGGAAACATAGTCCGCAATAGAATACGCCCGACAGAGCGCCGGGCGTATTGATTCTCAGGTTATACGCAAACACTTAAGTACTATTTAGGCGTTTGCAGTCTGCATGCCTTAGGCCAGGTGCGCGATAACGGCATCGGCAAAGGCCTGCGTGCCCACAGCGCCCTCAACGGAGCCGGTCTGGGCACGACGCACGTCGCCGGTAACCTGCTCGCCCTCGTCGAGCGTGACAGATACGGCGGCACGAATGCGATTGGCGGCATCGTTCTCGCCCAGGTGATCGAGCATCATCGCAGCAGAGAGAATCTCGGCCGTGGGGTTGGCTATATCCTTGCCCGCGATATCGGGTGCGGAGCCGTGCGTAGCCTCAAAGATGGCGCAGTCGGCACCGATGTTGGAGCCGGGAGCCATACCCAGGCCGCCCACCAGACCGGCACACAGGTCGCTCACGATGTCGCCGTACAGGTTGGGCAGCACCAGGACATCGAAGTCGTTGGGGTTCTGGACCAGGCCCATGCAGGTGGCGTCGACAATCTTGTCGTTGAACTCGATATCGGGATAGTTGGCGGCCACCTCGCGCGCCACGCGCAGGAACAGGCCGTCGGTCGCCTTCATGATGTTGGCCTTGTGCACGGCCGTCACCTTTTTGCGGCCGCAGCGACGGGCATACTCAAAGGCATACTCCACAATGCGGCGGCTCTTGGCGATAGAGATCGGCTTGATCGAGATCGCGGAATCGGCGGCGAAGGTCTTTTGACCCGAGCGCTCGACGAGCTGCGAGAGCTCCTCGACCTCGGCAGCGCCCTCATCGAACTCGATGCCGGCGTAGAGGTCCTCGGTGTTCTCGCGCACGATGACCAGGTCGACGTCGCGGAAGCGCGAGCCGTCGCCCGGCTGCGACAGGCAGGGTCGCACGCAGGCGTACAGGTCGAAGTGCTTGCGCAGGGCCACGTTGACGCTGCGGAAACCCGTGCCGACCGGCGTGGTGATGGGGCCCTTGATGGCAACCTTGGTCTCGGCGACCGCATCGAGCACGTGCTGGGGCAGCGGCGTGTCAAACTCGTCCATGACGCCGGCGCCGGCCTCCTGGACGTTCCAGTTGATCTGGACACCGGCGGCCTCGACCACGCGGCGCATGGCCTGCGTAATCTCGGGACCGATACCGTCACCGGGAATCAGGACTACATCGTGCGCCATAATCTGTTACTCCTCGTCTTCGGCGTCGTCAGATTTTTTAACGCTAGCACGCTTCTTCTTTTTGGAGAGATCCAGGCCAAAACGTTTAACAAGCATTTCGCAAATCTCGCTCGAACGGGCCTTGAGATAGCTGCCCTTGCCGTTCTCGGCATCGAACTTAAGGCGCAGCGCGAGCTTCTCGGCAACCTCGGCGTCGATCTCGCCCTGGCAAAACTCGTACAGGCAACCGAGCATGTCGCGATACTCAAGGTCGCCGTGGTAGCACTGGATGGCCTCGTCCAGGATGGGCCAAGCCTCGCGCGAACGCTCGACGCTCGTGGCACCCCACACGCACAGCAGGCGGAAGGCGGCATAGCGCAGCGTGGAGGAGATCTCGTCGAACAGTGCAGTCTCGGCGCCCTCAAAGGCATCGCCCAGCTGCTCGGGGCAGGTGGTAACGAGCGCCGTCAGGGCATCGAGGGCCTCCCAGCGGGTCTGCGCCTCGGGGCGGTCGAGCGCCTCGATCAGCGCGGGCACGCAGGGCACGACGCGCTGCGGATCGCGCTCGGCAAGCAGGTGCAGCACGCGGGCGGCAAACTGGCGGATGCGGCGCGTGGGGCAGCCGAGCTCCTTGACCAGACGGTCGACGGCGTTCTCGTTCTCCTCTGCCAGCTGAAGCTGTGCCAGCTCCTCGTCGGTGAGCTGTTCGTCTTTGTTTTCTGCCATAGTTACCTCTTCTTACTATTTCTTAGCGTGCTTGCCAGCACCCTTGCTGTCATCGCTGACCGAGATAAGCTGTCGGTCGGCCGCACCATTGCGACGCGCACGGCGGCGTTCCTCGGCGTCGCCCGCGTCGGCGGCGGCGCGATGAGCCTTGTTGACGTTAAAGACCTCGTCGTGCTTGCGCCACGGACCGACGGACTCGCCAAAGCTCATCTTAAGACCGGCGATAAAGCCGCCGAGCCAGCCGATCGGCGCAAACTGCACCAGCGGGAACAGTGAGAACACCCAGGTCAGCAGGACGACTGCCGCCGCTCCTGCAAAATTGGCGATCCAGTAGTCGCGCTTGGTGATCACGCGCTTTTCGCACGCCCACTGGCCGCACAAAAAGCCAATGTAGATCGCAAAGAGAAAGAGCACCAGCGCAAGCACCACGAACGTCCAGCTCATGGGCGCTACTCCCCGTGATGGTGGCCGCAGCAGCACTCGTGGTCGTCGTCATGGCCGTGGCCGCCGCAGCACTCGTGGTCCTCGCCATGGTGGTGGCCACAACCGCACTCGTGGTCGTCGCCGTGCTCGCCGCAACCGCAGCCGTCCTCGTGAGCGCCATGCTCCTCGGGACGATACTGCGACCAGTCCAGACCGGCGGCGATGGCGTCGGCCTCCTCCTTATAGAGGACCGTGATGGCCTGGGTGCCCAGCTTGGCACCACCGATGGCGTCGAGCATGTCGTAGAGCGTAAAGGCCACGTCGGCGCCGGGCAGTGCAAGCTCGCGGTCGTCGGCATAGGCGAGCGCCAAGCGCAGGTCCTTGATGAAGTGCTCGACCATAAAGCCGGGCTTGTAGTCGCCGTCGAGCGCCTTGGGAGCCAGGCTCTCCATGGCGCCGGACTTGCCGGTACCGCCCAGGATCATCTGGCGGGTCTTCTCCAGATCGAGGCCGCTCAGCTCGGCAAACGCCATGGCGTCTGCCATGCCGACCATACAGGCGCCCAGCGACACCTGGTTGGCGAGCTTGGCAGCCTGGCCCTTGCCGGCGCCGTCGAAGCAGCAGATGGTTGCCGCAAAGGTGGAAAGGATATCGCGAACCGGAGCGATGTCGTTCTCGGTGGCGCCCACGATAGCCGTGAGCGTGCCGGCGATAGCTCCCGACTCGCCGCCGGTGACAGGGCAGTCAAACGCCATACGACCAGAAACCTGGGCGGCCTCGGCAATGTCACGCGCCAGCTCGGGCGAGCTCGTGGTGAGGTCGATCAAGACCGCGCCCGGCTTAGTGCACGAGAGCAGGCCGTCGCCCGCCAGGTAGAGCTCCTCGACCTCGGAGGGATAGCCCACCATGGTAAAGACGACATCGGCGTTAGCCACGGCATCGGCCGGCGTATCGGCCCAAGCGGCACCGCGCTCGATAAGCGCGGCAGCCTTGGACTTGGTGCGGTTGTTGACCGTGACGGGATAGCCGGCATCCAGGATGTGACCGGCGATGGGGGCACCCATGATTCCGGTGCCGATAAATGCGACGGAGAGCTTGTTTGCCATGAAACCTTTCCTTTTGGGTTGGGTGTTGTTACCAGGTTGAATACTCGGTGCCAGCGTTTGGGCTGTGAGTCGAGGGCGATTACGGACGCAGCGCTTGCCTACTGGCCGCGCACGCGACGGGCGATGCGGTCGGAAAGCGACGCCTTGTCGGCGCGGTTCTTACCCCAAAACGCGCAGGCCACCATGCCGGGGCCCACGTGCGAGCCAATGGTGGGGCCCACGGAGCTGCGAATGATTGTGACGTCGGCGCAGCCCTCCTCCTTGCGGATGGCGGCTTCGAGCCAGTCACCGTCCTTTTCGGCATCGGCCGTCATGATGGCGATGGGCATGGTGCGGTCGGGCACGTAGTTCTCACGGAACGACTTGAGGATGGACTTGAGCGCCTTCTTGCGGCCGCGGTTGACGCCGATCAGCGACAGCGAGCCGGCAAGGTCATAGGAGAGCTCGGGCTTGACATCGAGCTTTGCCGTGAGCTGCGCCGCCGCGGGCGGAATGCGGCCGCCGGCAGCCAGTGCGTCGAAGCTCTCGAGCGTAAAGTAGCCGTGGACGTAGGTCTTTGCCTCGTTTGCCCAATCGACCAGCTGCTTGGCGGTGAGTCCCGCCGAGCGTTGACGGACAGCCTCGAGCGCCAAGAGCGCACCGGTCGCGCAAGGCAGAGCGTTGTCGACCACGTACAGCTCAAAATCGGGATACTCGGCACGCACGGCATCTGCCGCCTGGCACGCGGAGTTGTAGCTCGACGACAGCGCCGAGGTAAAGCACAGATAGACCGTGGGCGTGCCTTCTTTGGCGCACTCGGTAAAGAACTCGATATAGCGACCGAGCGACACGGCGGAGGTAGACACGCGAGCGCCTGCGCGCATGCGGTCGTAGAACTCCTTAGGGCTCATGCTCGACCAGATATCGTCCGTGCGCTCCTCGCCATCGATAATGAAGGGGAAGCCCAAGATATCGACATCGAGGTTCGCGGCGACCTCGGGGCTAAAGTCGCAGCAGGTATCGACGACGATGCGGCAACGGTCCGAATGACCGGTAGATGCGGCCTTGTCCATCAAAGCGACTCCTTACGTAAAAAGGCGGCCACCCGCATGGGATGGCCGCCAACCGTTAACTCATGCAAGTTAACGTATTTTACTCGTCAAGTGTTTCGATGCGGGGCTTGATGATGCCATATCCACCATTCTTACGGTGATACACCACATTGATGAGACCGGTCGTCGCGTTCTCGAACACGTAGAAGTCGTGGCCCAGCAGATCGGTCTGCACCAGCGCCTGCTCCTCAGTCATCGGGGTGACGTCGATAACTTTCTCGCGGACGAGCAGGTCGTCCTCTTCCTCGGGCAGCAGCAGGTCGGCCAGATCCTCGACGCGCTCGACCGGCGCGACATCCGCGGCGCTGGCACCGCCCTGGCGGTTGTCCACGACCTTGGTCTTGAACTTGCGCAGCTGACGAGTAACCTTATCGGCGGAGAGATCGATGGCGGCATACATATCTGCGCCGTGCTCGGCAACGCGAATCACAGAGCCGCGGGCACGAACCGTGACCTCGACGATTGCCGGGTTGGGGTTCGAGGGGTTCTTCTCATAACGAAGCACGACGTCGACTGTCATGGGCTCGATGTCGAAAACCTTGAGCGCCTCGCCGATCTTCTCATCCACATGCGCACGCAGAGCATCGGTTACCGTCGTCTTGCGTCCAGAAACCTTGATATCCATACGTGGCTCCAATCTGCCTCGGGGACTTACTGTACTGGCTATGTACCCATTGCCGTGCATTTAATCACGCGGATTCCCAAAGACCCGAATAACGATTGCTTGATACCGCATACCGAAGTCTCGTACTTTTCCATGGCAAAGTGCGCTATAGGAGGGAGCCCACAGATTTGTATTTGGTCTCGAAAATTGGCTTTGACCTGCTGGTTTTATAGGGATGAAAAAGCCGGGGTCCCCTATTGGGGAAACCCGGCAGTGCGTGTTGAAACCGTGAAGAGGTGTCCTTTCCAACGTATAGGAGACACCACCCCTAGCAATAACTAGCTATTGAGTTTGTTAATGTCGTCGTCGGTGATGGCGCCTTCCTGGCTGGACGATTTGTCCTCGGAGGATGCGGTCTCATTGTCGGAATCGGAGGACTCGCTGCCGGAGGACGTGGTCTCACTGGACTCAGAGTCGCCCGGCTGCACGTTAGCGCCCGAAACCGTCTTAGTGGTGAGGTCGTAGGGCATCGTGCCATACCAGACAGAGTGGACCGCCTCGAGCGTACCGTCGACCGTGATGTCGTCGAGGGCATCGCTCACGGCACGGCACAGTTCGTCATTGGACGAGAGGCCCGCAACACCAAGCGTCGAGGGCGCCTCGAGCGCACCGACATAGGAGACCTCGCTCATCAGGCGTGCAAGGTAGCCGCCGGCCGTGGAGTCGCAGATTACATAGTCGACCTCGCCGGACTCGAGCGCCTCAAAGCACTCGTTGATGTTGGAGTAGGTCTTTTGGTTGGCGGTAATGCTCTGCTTAGCAAGCGCCTCCTGCGAGGCCGAGGACATCTGAACGCCCAGGGTGGACGTGTTAAGTGTATCGGTGGAAACGCTTAGCGACCCACCATCGCTGGTTTTGCCGAACACGGAAGCGGCATCGTACAGGCAGGTGCCGAGCGAGCTAATGTCCCCGTCCGTGGAGTTAATCTCGCCGATAAAGATATCGGCCTTTTTGTCGCCGAGCGCGGAACCTGCCGAGGACGCATCGACAAAGGCGACCTTAAGGCCCATGCGGCTTGCGAGGGCGCGGGCGGCGTCAACCGCATACCCCGTGAGCTCGCCGTCGTCGCCCTGCATGGCCTGCGGCGCATCGGAAGTATCGAGGGCAACCGTCAGGGTTCCGGGAGTGACCAGGGCATCGTCCGACACCGCCGGCGTGACCGTCTCGTACTCGATCTGGTCGATCGTGGGAGTCGTGAACGTAGACAGCGGGTTGAACGCGCATCCGCTCAGGCCCAAAACGGCGATGACCGCTGCGGTCCCAGCACCTAACCGAGCCGCGTGCATCAAGCTGCCCCTCACCATGTCCACTACCCTGCCTTCTGTGTCGTATACGATCCGTGCGTTGCGCGGAATATCGGGTTGTTCCCACCAGCTGACCTGGTATTTGACCCCACACTTGCGCACCGGGGTGTTTGCTCGGGAGGCCGCAGCCACCTTCACGACTGGCCCGCTCGCCCGCGAGGCGGTATTGCCCCAAAGAAAGTAGAACGGACGGTGCGGCTTACATCTAGGACGCGCCATGATCGCGCCGCGCGCACGCGGTCGCTTACGTGGATCCCTTTGACCGCGTCTGTCTTGGACTAGGACGGGCATTTCGTCCGCCCGCAACCACAGCCTGGCAGGAACGTAGCGCATTATAGCTAAGTTCAAGCTAAAGTTTAAGGTTAGGGGCGTTATTCGCATCGCGAGTACAGATTTCGCAGGTCAGGACGGGCCGCACGCGCTCTGATTGAGCCCGTCGCTCCCCTATGGAAAGCCCCAACACACCCGTCTTAGGGTGCCGTGGCCAAAAAATGGCAAATATGAGTACTGTTACCAATTTAGTAACAGGTAATTTTGGCCTCTCGGACAGATTTTGCGCTCAGTGCCGCCAACTTGATGCTTAGTTTTTCTACATTTGTTTATTATCTTCTTACTTTACGCCGCCTCCGAGTCCAAAATTCCTTGATTTTGCTGTTACTGATTTAGTGACAGTACTCATATTTGCCATATTTTGGCCAGGGCATATGATTAACCCCCTATTTTCGACGTGAATTAGACCGGCTTAAGCCCAAAACACGCCCGCAGCGTGTTAAATAGCGCCTCTTGCTTCTTTCTGCGAGCGTCAACACGGTTGCGATATCGCTTACTCATGCGCTGGTGGATGCGCCATGCGAGCGCTTCCATCGCTTCCATGTCACAGAGCATTTCGTTGTTGACCGTCGCGACCTCGATTCCCATAGTAATCAAGCCCGTGTTGCGCTTTTCATCATGGATACGTCCCCTCCGGGAGGAATGGCCCAGCTCACCGTTGTATTCCAGGTCAAACCGGGCTGTTTCCTGATACGCATCGCAAACTGCGTGCGACATCCCCGAGATTGCCTGCGCGCGGTCATCGAACTCAATCTTGTAGTCGGTCTTAAAGGGACCGCAGGCAAATCCGCCATAGGAAAACGGAAGCGAAAACAGAGCGAGCATGATGCACTCCATGGGCGAGCGCAGGTTTTCTGACAAGTAGGGACACAAACGCTGCAGTTGTTTGGCCGCATTCCCCTTGCATACCGCGAGGTAATCTGCCAGACGATCGGGCGTCAGCACCGGCTCAACCTCAAAGTAGCCCACATCTGCTGGCCGGTCCTTGTCCTTTGCAAGTTTATTCGTAACAGGCGAGGTGTAGGGAGGCAGATACTTCCCGCGGTCACTCAGCGAAATCTTAGAGCACAGCTCCTGAGCCAGGGCAAATGCCTGGATGCAGCCGACCTCGCGCGCAACGGCAGCACAAAGGGCCTCGGGAGATAGACTGTATACACCCGGCTCCACCTCTAGAATCGAGCCGGCAGGCAACCCGGAACACACGGACCAGCCCACGCCAGGCATGCGGCGGCGCTGCGCCGCAGATCCCACCAGCAAGCACAGATCTTCTTGCACCTCGCCGCTTGCGGCCCCAATCCGCACCAAGTCGGGAAGGTAGATATCCTCGGTCGAGGGCGACGACGTGCGCAGCACACGGCGCTCTTCATCGGGATCGAGGTCCCTCCAGCTGATGTAACCCATTTTTCGGCGCTCGGCGCGCATCATGCGTAGCGCCGAGGCGCCTGTTAGGATTACGGAAGCCGCCAGCTGTTCGTCTGTCGGCTCGTTGCGCCGCTCAATCTTCACTGCCACAAAACCACCCCTACCAAACGCGTGCGATAGCGAGGCCATCGACCGCTACGGCGCCGGCGCGCTTGAGTTCCGCCGAAGCCGCTGCCATCGTCGCACCCGTGGTGATAACGTCGTCGATAAGCAGCAGGCGCTTGCCCCGCACATCCTCAACCGTCTCGTACATGCCTTGGGCACGCTCGCGGCGCTCCTCACGACCGAGTTCGCGCTGGTCGCCATGCCCGTACTTGACGAGAGCATCGAGCAGGGGAACACCCGACAGCTCGCAAAATGGGCGCGCAATAGCCTCCATATGATCAAAACCACGCCGCCGAAACGCTGCCGCCGTCGCAGGCACAAACACCACCGCATCCGCACCGGACAGCACACCTCCATAGCGATCGGGCGCTACGGCCTGGGCATGCAGGGCGGTGTCGTAGACCAGCTCCGCCAGATACGGAGCCAGGCGGCGCTCGCCCGCATCCTTGTACGCCCTGATGATGCGCGGCAGCGGATGCGCATAGACGGCGCACGCCAGGCAGCGGTCGAGCGCCTCCACCATTGCCGAGGACGTGCCCTCGACCGAACACTCAGTGCACAGCAAATCCCCAAACGGGGCGCCGCATCGGGTGCAGCTATGACACGGGTCGATGAGCGTGAGCGCAGCCAGGCAGTCTTGGCAAATAAGCGTACCGGCGCGCTCGCAGCCGGCACATCGTGTTGGCGACAATGCCTCGAGCGCCTCGCGTGCCACCCGCTCGGCAAACGGTAGTAATTCGTCCGCAAACGGTAGGGCACCGGCACCCTGCAGACAGCTCAATATGTTCAAACGGCTCTTCAAGACACAACCCTCCCTACGTTCGGTCGCAGGGAGGGTTGTTGATTCGGCGCTATGATACCCCGATGCGCTCGGGGCAAGGCGGGCTAAATCCGCTCGCGGGCGTTATTCGCCGGCGGGCGGTTGTGGTGCGGACGAAGACGGGGTCGAGCCCTCGCCACCATCCTGGCGTGGCTTGCGGGAACGGCGACGGCGACGGCGCTTTTGACCCTGGTCGGCCGAGCCCTCGCCACCGCGATCCTCGCGCGGCTCGCGCTCGTCGCGAGCGGCGCCACGCGAAGCCTTGGCAGCCGCTCCCCCGCCATCTCCGGGACGACGGCGCGTGACCTTGACCTCGCCATCCGAGACCTGATCGGCCACGGAGGGCACTGAGGGCTTCTGTTGCGCGCCCGAGGAATGGCGACGTCGCGGACGCGGCGCGCGCTCCTCCTCGCCACGTGACTTGCCGCCCTTGTCGGCAGGCGCATCGGAGGCCGAGGCGCCCTTGGAAGCGGCACCAGCCTCGCGAGCAGCTGCGGCGCGGAAGGCGTCCTCGCGCTCCTCGCTCGACAGATGACGGCGGCGACGTCGTGTGGGGTTCATGCCACCGCCGCGATTCTGCTGCTGGGGTTGCTGAACCTCGCGCTCGCGGGGGGAATTCTTGCCTGCGGGAGCGGTCTCACCGGCATCGCCCGAGCCCGCGCGCTTGCGGCGGCGACGGCCGTCGGCCGCCCCCTCGGTCTCGGGCGCCTCGGCCTTGCCGCGGCCCTTTCCGCGGCCACGACCCTCGCCCTGGCTCTGAGCAGCACGGGTATCGGAATCGGCATCGCGACGACGACGCTTGGGCATCGACGTGCCGGCCAGACGGTCGGCACTCGACAGGCCATCGCCCACGTCGACGCCGTTCTCGCGATCGAGCTCCATGAGCGCCAGGCGCATCTCGGGCGACTCGATGCGCTCGAGCACGTCGCGCGTCACGCAGTCGGGGCGGCAGTTGCAGCCCTGCTCGGCAGCCTTCTTTTTGCAGCCCTCCGAGCACGTCATATCGGCCAGGTTGACCTTAAAGACTTTGCCGTTCTCCAGGCGCAGCACCAACTGCTCGCGCGGCGTGTCATATTCCTGGATACGCGCCTTGCCAAGCGGCGTATCGATGAGCGTTTTCTTTTTGGGCGCACGGCTCTTAAAGTCCTTGTACGCCTCGAACTCATAGCGCAGACAGCACATCAGGCGGCCGCAAACGCCGCTGATCTTGGACGAGTTGAGCGGCAGGTCCTGCTCTTTTGCCATGCGAATCGAGACGGGCTCAAACTGTCCGCCAAAGCGCGTGCAACAGAGCTCCTGGCCGCACTGGGCATAGCCGCCCACCAGGCGAGTCTCGTCGCGCACGCCGATCTGGCGCATATCGACGCGAATGTGCAGCGTCGAGGACAGATCCTTGACGAGCTGGCGAAAATCGACGCGCTCCTCGGCCGCAAAGTAGAACACGGCCTTCTCGCCGCCAAACAGGTACTCGACGCCCACCGGTTTCATCTCGAGGTCGAGCTCCTTGACCAGGCGGCGGAAGTCGACCATGGCCTCGTCGCCCTGGATGGCCAGGTCATCGGCAAGCTGCAGGTCGATGTCGCTCGCCACGCGCAGCACGGGCTTGAGCGGCTGACCGATCTCGTCTTGCGGCACCTCGAAGGGATCGGCCGTGACCAGGCCGATCTCGGTTCCGCGCTCAGTGGAGCAAATGGCATAATCGGCCTCGAGGATATCCAGATCCTGCGGATCGAACCACAGGTCGCGCGAGGCGTAGGTAAACTTAACGGGTACGACTAACGGCATTTCAGTGCCTTCCTGATATCGAACAGCATGACCTCGATGGCCAGCTGGGGAGTAACGTTTCTGGCGATGTTGCGCTCGGCGGTCGCGACTGCCTCGAGCGCCTGGGTGGCACCCGCAACATTGGTCGCGGCGGCAAGCCGACCGATCGTGTCGCGCACGTCTTCGTTCACCACGTCGGCTGCCTCGTCCTGAAGCGTCAGCAGCACGTCGCGCATGAGCGTCCGCGCGCTCGCCAGCGCTTCCATGATACCCGAACGCTCGCGCGCGTTGAGTTCGCGCTTGTTGCGGTCCTCAAGCTGCTTCAATGCTCCACGCGACAGGTAGTCGGCGTTTTGCTCGAGCACCTTTTCCTGTGTGGACTTGACCTCGGCGAGCGGCGCCTTAACGGCGACGATGAGTGACTTGGCGCGGCTGAGCACGTCGGCCTCGTCGGCGGCGATGAGCGAATCGATGGCGCGAACCATCTGACGGCGGGCGTCCTGGCGCTCGGCGCTCTTGAGGAACTCGATGCCACGCGTGGGGCTTCCCGCCACGGCGACGGCCATGCGGCAACGCGCAGGGTCCTGACCGGTGGCGCGGCTCACGGCCTGCGCGGCGACGGCGGGCGATACCAGCCGAAACGGCACGCACTGGCAGCGGCTCACGATGGTGGGCAGCATCACGTCTGCCGAGGTGCCCAGCAAGATAAACATAACGCCCTCGGGCGGCTCCTCGAGTGTTTTGAGCAGTGCGTTGGCGGTGTTGGCGCGCAGCTGCTCGGCCCGGTCGATGATGTAGACCTTGGCCTTGGCACGGATGGGCGCCAGCGGCACGTCGTCGAGCAGCTCGCGGGTCTGGGCGATGAGGTAGCCCGTGGCGCTCTCGGGCGTGTAATAGTGCACATCGGGGTGTGTATGGCGGGCGACGCGCACGCAGCTATCGCATGAGCCGCAGCCGTCCTGCTCGCACAGGAAGGCTTGGGCGAGCGCCCACGCGGCGTCGAGCTTGCCCGCTCCGGGCGCGCCCAAAAACAGGTAGGCGTGCGATGCGCGACCGCTGGCGACGGCATTGGTCAAAAAGTCGCGCACGCGCTCTTGGGTGTCGAGCTTGGCCAGCAGGCTTGCCTGAGCGGGGGCCATGTTACTCGGCCTCCTTGGCAAGCGCGGCGGCGACGACATCTTGCGGAATGTCGAGGCCGTAGGCGCGAACCTGCTCGACCGTCTGCGCGAAGACGTCCTCGATGGACGCGGTCGCGTCGATGAGCTTTACGCGGTTTGGTTCCTCGGCGGCAATGGCGCAAAATCCCTGGTAGACGCGCTCTTGGAAGGCCATGCCCTTGGCCTCCATGCGGTCGGCCGCACCACGGGCGGCCATGCGCAGCGCCGCCTGCTCGGGCGTGATGCGATAGACGAGTGTGAGAGCCGGGTGCGTACCCGCGACGGCCAGGTTGTTGGCATCGCGTACCATCTGACGGTCGAGGCCATCGGCAAACGCCTGATAGCAGGTCGTGGAATCGTAGAAACGGTCGCACAGGACCACCTTGCCGGCCGCAAGGGCGGGGGCGATGACCTCGTGCACCAGCTGGGCACGCGCGGCCTCGTAGAGCAGCAGCTCGCAGGTGTCACCCATCGCCGTGTTGGCGGGGTCGAGCAGCAGGGCGCGGATCTTTTCGCTGATGGCGGTACCGCCCGGCTCGCGCAGGCTCACAACCTGGTAGCCAGCGAGTTCAAGAGCGCGGGCAAGCAGGCGCGCCTGCGTGGACTTGCCGGCGCCATCGACGCCCTCGAGCGTGATAAAGCTATGTTGAGCGGGCTCAAAAGCCATGGGCGCAGTCCCTTCCTACAAGGCGCGTAAATGCGATTTATAGCAACCAAGCCATGATACCCCAGGGGCAGGCGCACCCCAAATCCAACCTAGTCATTGGGGACGTACTTAAATGACTAGTCGTTTAAGAACGTCCCCAATGGCTAAAGGTGCCTTTCCAAAGTTGCGGTGAAATAGGGACTGATTGAAGCTCTGAGACCGCCAAACAGTCCCTATTTCACCGCAACTTATGATGGGGAATTTTGTGCGCTGGGTATAATCGTCGTATTGCACTGAAATGTGGCGAAAGGAGTGGCAATGTCTCGGTATTGCGCCTCGTGCGGCAAGCTTCTTGCAGATAATGCCAAGTTCTGCACCTCGTGCGGTGCACCCGTTGAGCAAACAACCGCGAGCGATAGCCAGCCCGCTTTTGAGCAGACCGGCTCCCTTGATACGCCGCAAGCCAAGGCGGACGACCCCCTCGCCTATCGCCCCGACCCCGCCGCAAGCCCTGCGGCCGTCGAGACCACGCAGCGCATACCCGTCGCGAGCGGCTCGCCCCAACAGCAGCCGGCTCCCGCATACGCGCCCGCTTCGCCACAGACCCCCACTCCCAAAAAGAGCGGCACCGGACCGCTTATCGCCGTTATCGTTGTGCTGGTGGCGATCATCATCGCCCTGGTCGTTTTCTTTGTGATCAAGCCTTTCGACAACGCCGCCACGCAGACGACTGCCGAGGTAGCTAAGCTGCACCATGACGTCGACGACGATGACCTAAAGCCTCTCGGCGATCCCAACAGCCTGTACGACGATGATGACGATGACGACGAGGATGGCGGCGAAGCAACGCTCTCCGAGCAGAATCTCTACCGCCGACTGAGCGAATACTACGACTTGCTCGAAGACCTCGACAACTACGTCCGTGGCTGCGCGCAGAACTTCAACGGCAGCTATCTGGAAGAGGATCGAACCACCCGTCAAAATCTCGCCGACGTCGCCGAGCGCACGGAGGACACCATCGAGCAGTATTACGACATCGTCGAGGACCTAGACGTTCCGACGAGCTCCAAGAACTACAGCTCCTGGAAGGACATCATCGCCCTGTACGACGACCTGGATCACCGCATTGACGCAATCTGTGATGCCTGGGAGATCAGCCTGAAATACGCCAAGCCTGCGGACCACAAGAATGAGATCGTGGCGCCGCTGTCGCGCGACAACGTGGCGGGCACCAATGACAATAAGTACCGCCTAGACTTTGAGGAGCGCTATCCCGGCGCCAAACCCGTCGAAGTGAACTAGCGCTTTGTCGTTCCCGAGCCGGCAGTTAGGGACGTTCCTAAACTGCCGGCAGAAAAAGGAACGTCCCTAACTGCCGGTCAAAAAACGAGCGAGGATCATGGGACCCTCGCTCGTTTTTTGGGCAATGTTTCGACTGCGCCGTTACTTGTCGGCGGCTGCTTTCTTGGCAGTCGACTTCTTCGCGGTCGTCTTCTTGGCGGCAGTGGCTTTCTTAGCCGTCGTCTTCTTGGCCGCGCTCGCCTTAGTCGTGGTCTTGCGGCCGCGGGCGGGTTTCTTCTCCTTGGTCGGGCAGTCCATGTTCACGCAGATGCGCCACGGGCCGCGCGCCGTGTTGACCACCACGATGGGGGCGCCGCACTCGGGGCAGGTCTCGCCCGTCGCCTCGAGCTTACCGCGCGCCGGCAGAGGATAGCTCACGCCGCAGTCATCGTAGTTGGTGCAGCGGATAAAGCGCTTGCCACTCTTCTCGCTCTTGTGCGCGATCAGGTCGCCATGGCGTCCGGCCTCGGCGCACACCTTGCACTCGCCCACCTTAAGGTCAGGCTCGTAGTTGGTGGGGCACGTGGGGTTCACGCAAATCTCGAAGGCCTTCTGGCGGAACGGCTGGCACTTAATGCGCGGCGCGCCGCACTCGGGGCACACGGCTGCCTCGCCCTCGAGCGGGCTTACCTTGACGCCGCTCGGCACCGGATAGGTCACGTCGCAGTCGGGCCAGCCCATGCAGCCGATAAAGCTGCCGCGGGTCTTGGCGCTCGTCTTCATAACCAGGTCCTTGCCGCACTTGGGGCAGGCGCCCACGCGCGCATCGGCCGTGACGGCATCGCTGATGGCGTCACCCAGCTCCTGCGTGTGCTTGAGCAGCTCGTCGAGCACGCCGGCCAGCAGCGCACGCGAGTGCGTCACGACATGCTCTTCGGTGTCCTCTCCGCGCTCCACGCGGGTCATGTCGCCGTCGAGCTCACTGGTCATATCGGGGCTCGTGATGCGCGGGGCAAACTGCGACAGCGCATCGATAATGGCGATACCCAGCTGACTCGGCTCCACGGGATCGTTTTTGAGGTAACGCACGGCGTACAGGCGCTCGATGATGCTCGCACGCGTGGACTTGGTGCCCAGGCCGCGCTTTTCCATCTCTTGCACGAGCTTGCCCTGGCTGTAGCGCGCGGGCGGCTCGGTCTGCTTGGCCTCGAGCTTAATGTCGAACACGTCGACCGTGTCGCCCTGCTCCAGCGGCGGCATCTGCTCGTCGCGCTTGAGACCGTACGGGTATGCCTCGCGGAAACCTGGGGTCACGAGCACATCGCCCGAAGCCACGAACGGCTCGCCGTTCACGTCGAGCTCGAGCTTGGTGTTCTCGATGGTCGCGGGCCCCATGAGCGTTGCCAGGAAGCGACGGGCGATGAGGTCGTAGAGCTTGCGCTGGCCGCCGTCGAGCGTGGACGGATCGCCCTCGCCCGTGGGATAGATAGGCGGGTGGTCGGTGGTCTCGACTTTACCGCGCGTGGGCTTCATGGGACCAGCGAGTACCTTTTTGCACACGGGCGCCAGCGCCGGGTTGATCTTTGCCAGGTCACTCACCACGGCGCCCAAATCGAGCGTCGCGGGATACACGGTGTTGTCGACACGCGGGTAGCTGATGAGGCCCGCCATGTAGAGAGACTCGGCGATGCGCATGGTACGCGCAGGCGAGATGCCCTCGGCAGCGGCGGCGGCCTGCAGCGAGGTCGTCGCAAACGGCGTGGGCGGCTGCTGCTTGCGGGAGCGCTTGGTCACCGCGGCGACGGTTGCCGTCGCGACGCCGTCAACATGACCGTACGCCGTCTCAGCAGCATCCTTGTCGGTAAAGCGTGCCGTCTTGTGCGCAATCTTAAAGCGGTCGTCCTCGGCAGCACCCTGTGCGGCGCCCATGCCACGAATCTGCCAATAGTCCTCGGGCACAAACGCCATGCGCTCGCGCTCGCGCTCGACCACCAGGGCAAGCGTCGGCGTCTGCACGCGGCCGGCGGAACGCACGTTGCCAAAGCCGCCAAACTTGGCGAGCGTCAGGTAGCGCGTGAGCACCGCACCCCAGATGAGGTCGATGTGCTGACGGCTCTCGCCGGCATCGGCCAAGTTCTGGTCGAGCGAGACGAGGTTATCGAAGGCCTGCGTGATCTCGGCCTTGGTAAACGAAGAATACTGGGCGCGGGCGACCGGCAAGTCGGGCGCAACCTCGCGCACCTTGTTGAGGGCGTCCGAACCGATCAGCTCGCCCTCGCGATCGAAGTCCGTGGCGATGATGACACTGTCGGACTTCTTGGCAAGGTTCTTGAGCGAACGAATGAGCTCTTTCTCGGCCGGCAGCTTAATGACGGGCGCCCAGGTGAGGTAAGGCAGACTCTCGAGCTTCCAGCCCTTGATGGAGATGCCATCGGCAAGAAACGGCTTACGCTTGGTTTCGTAAGGCGGACGCGCCAGGCCATCGGGCATGTCGGCCGGCAGCATCTCGCCGTCCTCGGTGACCGAATACCAGCCCAGCTTTTTATCGAACAGCACACTGTCGCAAAAATCAGGCGCAAGGATGTGACCGGCAAGGCCGATCGTCACACACTCCTCGCCCTTCCACTCAAAACGGTAGATGGCGGTGTTGTACACCTTGTCCTTTTTGGGCTTGCCCGTGGACAGACGCTCGGCGATCTGACGCGCGGCGTCGTTTTTCTCGGCGATGATGAGCTTCAAAGAGGCTCCTATCTCGTGTCTCTGCGGCTACGCCCGCCCGTATGGCGGCCGATTTACGCCCTTGCTTGCTCGATCTGCCCGATGAGCCAGTCGCACCAGGCATCCATGCCCTCGCCCTTGCGCGCGCTCACGGCAAACCGCGGCGCCTGCGGATTGAGGTCATCGAGTGTCTTAGTATACCTATCCATGTCAAAATCGAAAGCCGGGGCCACGTCGACCTTATTGAGCAGCTGCGCGCCAGCGTGCTGGAAGATGCCCGGGTACTTGATGGGCTTGTCGTCGCCCTCGGGCACCGAGAGAATCATGATGGACAGGTTCTCACCCAGGTCAAAGTCGACCGGGCAGACCAAGTTGCCCACGTTTTCGATAAAGATGACGTCGATGTTTTGAAGACCCACCGCCTGGTCAAACGCGTCAACGGCCTCCATGATCATGTTGCCCTCGAGGTGGCACAGGCCGCCCGTGTTGATCTGGATGGCGGGCATGCCGGCTTCCTTCATGGTAATGGCATCGACATCCGAGGCGATATCGCCCTCAATGACGGCACAGCGCAGGCCAGCCTTGTCGCGCAGGCGCTCGTTAGTGCCCAGGATCGTGGTGGTCTTGCCCGAACCGGGGCTCGACAAGACGTTGATCACATAGGTGTTTGTCTCATTAAATCGCTGACGCAGCTGATCTGCCAGGCGCTCGTTGCGCGACAGAATCGGCGATGCGATATCAATCGTTTTCTCGGCCATACTTAGCGCTCCTTACTTTGGCCCCTTTATACCCCATCACCAGATGGCTAGCGGGCTAATCGTCGGGGGTTTCGATTTCGATACTCGCGATATCGAGCTCGCGGCCGTGCAGTAGGCGCACGTTGGCACCACCACACTGGGGACAGCGACAGTGGAAGCGATCGTGGTCGAAAACCTCGCCGCAGTCCAGACACTCGCTTTGTGGATGGACCTCCTCCACGGCAAGCTCGCAGCCTCGCGTGAGCGGGTCCTCGTCGCGAAATGTCTCCCACGCAAAGTCGAGCGCCTCGCGCACGACCTCGGTCATATCCCCGATACGCAGCGTCACCAAAACGGCGCGCGAGGCCCCCGCCCCACGCGCCGCGCGAATCACTGTATCGAGTATGCCGTTGACAATGCCAACCTCGTGCATACCGATTTACTCCTCGTCGTCCTCGTCGTCCGAGAACAGGTCCAGACGGCTCACGAACAGGCCCTCCTTGCCCTCGCGCGCGGTAATGACCACGCGGGCGATGGCGAGCGAGATCTCGTAGAGCGAAAGCAGGGCACCGTACATAAGGCCCAGCGTGACGGGCGAGCCGTCGGGCGTGATCACAGCCGAGCCCACGAGCAGGCCCACGTACACGTAGCGCCAGGCGCTGCGGAAAGCCGCGTAGGACACGATGTGGAAAACGGACAGGTAGAAGATGATGAGCGGCAGCTCAAACGCCACACCAAAGCCGATCATAAAGAGCAGCTCCATGTTGACGTAGTTCTCCAGGTCGGGCAGCGCCGTGGCGACGGCCGAGGTCTCGCCGATAAGCCACTCAAAGCCCGCCGGGATGATAATGAAATAGCAGAAGATGGCGCCCAGGAAGAACAGCACCGTCGAGGCGAGCACCGTGGGCACGACCCATTTGCGCTCGTTGGGACGCAGTGCTGGCAGGAAAAATGCCAGAATCTGCCAGATGATCATGGGCGTGCACATGACCACGGCCATCTTGATGGCCAGCGAGAAGCGCAGTCCAAAGCCGCCGAGCGTGGTGGTGATGTAGAACTTACCGTCCGGCACAAAGGAGCGGATAGGGTCTTCCAAGATGTCGAGCACCACGGGCGTGGCGAAATACAGCACGATGGCGGCGGCAAAGACTGACACAACCACGATGGTCAGGCGGCGACGGAGCTCTCCCAGGTGATCGAAGAGCGGCATACGCGCAGGTCCGATAGGCATTACTCATCGCCTCCCTTCGGGGCATCGGCGGCAGCGGCGTCGTCCTCGGCCTCGAGCTCGCGAGCGAGCTGGTCGACGACGGCCTTGCGCTTGCGGGGACGACGGGCGTAGAGGTCAGCCGTCGTGGGCTCTGCCGGCTCGGGCTCGGACTCGGGCTC
>CABSMS010000010.1 GCA_902478885.1 uncultured Collinsella sp.
AAAGAGAAGAGGCGGGGCATGCCCCGCCTCTTACACCACATCTCTGCGCGCTACCCTGAATGAGGTGCAGAACGACTGTTTTAAGTGTCCCCGATGGCGTAATTTGCCATCGGGGGCACATTTTATGCCGATCGGGCGCTATCTGCGTTCCAAATAGGACGCTGAGGATGGCGCACGGCGCGCTCCAATGCTGAATACTCCCAAAAATGTACGTCGGGACATGACCCACCTGAGCAAAAGCGCTCAAGTTCGGTGTTCGGGGACGCCAACCAGTCCGCAATACATGCAAGTCACATCTCCAGCAACCGTTGAACGGGCAAAATCTACCGTTCACCCCGTGGTGGTTAGGTGAACGTTCACCTTTTGAGGTGCAATGGATTAGTATAGTGAACGTTCACCTAAAGGATAACGAGCGCGTCGTGCGCCCGCCTTGCCAGCAAAGGGGCTGTTTGATGAAAAACTTTATGGACGATCAGGATTTCCTGCTGAGCACCAAGACCGGTGAGGAGCTGTTCCACAACTTTGCCGAGGGCATGCCCATCGTCGACTACCACTGCCACATTTCCCCCAAGGAGATCTGGGAGGACAAGCGTTTCGAGAACATCACCGAGGTTTGGCTGGGCGGCGACCACTACAAGTGGCGCCTGATGCGTGCCAACGGCGTCGACGAGCGTTTTATCACTGGCGACGCCCCTGCTCGCGAGAAGTTCCAAAAGTGGGCCGAGACCCTGGGTCGCTGCGTCGGCAACCCCGTCTTTGAGTGGAGCCACCTGGAGCTTAAGCGCTACTTTGGCTACGAGGGCGTCCTCAACGGCAAGACTGCCCAGGAGGTTTGGGACCTTGCCAACGCCAAGCTCGCCGAGGCCAGTTTCACCTGCCGCAACCTGATCAAGCAGTCCAACGTCCGCATGATCTGCACTACTGACGACCCCGCCGACAGCTTTGAGTGGCACAAGAAGATTGCAGCCGACGACAGCTTTGACGTTCAGGTCGTTCCCGCCATGCGCCCCGACGCCGCCCTGCGCATCGAGCGCGGCCAGGAGTTTGCCGACTACTGCAAGCGCCTCTCCGAGGTTGCCGGCGTTGAGGTCAGCGACTTCGAGGGCATGAAGGCTGCCATCTCCAAGCGCTACGACGTTGCTCACGAGCTGGGCTGCCGCGCATCCGACCACGCACTTGACTACGTTATGTACGTCCCGGCTACCGCCGACGAGATCGAGGCCATCTTTGCCAAGGGCCTGGCTGCTGAGCCGCTCACCGAGGAGGAGGTCCTCAAGTACAAGACTGCCTTTATGCAGTTCGTCGCCGGCGAGTATGTCCGTCTGGGCTGGGCCATGCAGCTGCACTTTGGCTGCAAGCGCGACAACAACCGCGCCATGTTTGCCAAGCTCGGTCCCGACACCGGCTACGACTGCATCTCCAACTACACGCCGTCCGACCAGCTCGCCGATTTCCTCAACTCCATCCAAGAGACCTGCGGCCTGCCCAAGACCATCCTGTACAGCCTGAACCCCATCGACAACACCATGATCGATACCGTGATGGGCTGTTTCCAGGAGGCTCCGACCGCCGGTAAGATCCAGAACGGTTCCGCCTGGTGGTTCAACGACAACGAGGTCGGTATGCGCGAGCAGCTCACGGCTCTGGCTAACGAGGGCGTCCTGGGCAACTTTGTGGGCATGCTTACCGACTCCCGCTCTTTCCTGTCCTATCCGCGCCACGAGTACTTCCGTCGCGTGCTGTGCAGCGTGATCGGCGAGTGGGTCGAGCAGGGCAAGTACCCGGCCGACATGGAGCTGCTGGGCAGTATCGTGCGCGACATCAGCTACAACAATGCGGTCCGCTACTTTGGCTTTGACCTGGACACCGTCGAGGCCTAAGCCCGCATCGAATCACATCGAACCCTGGGCGCCGTTGCCACACGCGGAGCCCCGTTTTGCTTGCACGCTAACAGACATCTAAGGAGATACATAGATGGAGAACATCAGCTACGATGCGCTCGAGAAGATCGGCTACAAGGGCTATTTGCTGCCCAAGGATGCTCCCGAGAAGGTTCTGCAGTTTGGCGAGGGCAATTTCCTGCGCGCCTTCGTCGACCGCTTCTTTGACATGGGCAACGAGGCCACCGGCTGGAACGGCAAGGTCGTCATGGTGCAGCCCATCAGCGGTGCCTTTGGCTTTGCCGACGGTATCAATGCCCAGGACGACCTGTACACCGTGCTGGTGCGCGGCAAGGAGAACGGCAACACGGTTGACGAGTCCCGCGTGATCAGCGCCTGCAGCCGCTGCCTCAACCCGTATCGTGAGGACGACTACCGCGCCATGATGGAGGTCGCCGTTTCCGACGACCTGGAGATTGTCGTCTCCAACACCACCGAGGCCGGTATCGCCTACGATCCGTCCTGCAAGGCCGACGACATGCCACCTGCGAGCTTCCCCGCCAAGCTTGCCCAGGTGCTCCACACCCGCTGGGCTGCCGGTAAGCCGGGCGTCATCGTGCTCGCCTGCGAGCTCATCGACCATAACGGCGAGGAGCTGCTGCGCATCATGAACCAGTACGTGAGCGACTGGGGCTGGGAGGACGAGTTTTCGCAGTGGATGGCCAACGACTGCACCGTCTGCACCACGCTCGTCGACACCATCGTACCGGGCCGTATCCGCGATCCTAAGGAGGCCGCGGCGGTTGCCGAGCGTCTGGGCTACGAGGATCCCTTCCTGGCCGTGCGCGAGCCCTTCCAGATGTGGGGCATCCAGGGCGACGAGTCGCTTGCCGAGAAGCTTCCCTTTGTGAAGGCTGGTCTTCCGGGTGTCTTTGTGACTCCCGACGTCACCCCGTACAAAAAGCGCAAGGTCCGCATCCTCAACGGTGCCCACACCGCCTTCGTTCCGGGTTCCTGGGTTGCCGGCTTTGATATCGTGCGCGACTGCATGCATGACGAGACCATTCGCGGCTTCATGAACACCATGCTCTACGACGAGGTCATTCCGACGCTTGCCGCCGACTTGGATGTCGAGGACTGCAAGGCCTTTGCCGCCGCCGTCGAAAACCGCTTCGACAACCCGTTTATTGATCATGCGCTGCTCTCCATCTGCCTCAACTCCACGGCTAAGTGGCGCGCTCGCGACCTGCCCACGCTCAAGGACTACGTTGCCGAGACCGGCAACCTGCCCAAGTGCCTGGCGACGAGCCTCGCTACGCTTATCTCCTTCTACACGCAGGAGCTCGTGTCCCGCGAGGGCGACGGCCTGCACCTGCGTCGCTCCGACGGCACCGAGTACACCGCTCAGGACGATGCCTTCGTACTCGATTTCTACGCTGCCCATGCCGGCGCCGACGATGCCCAACTGGTGCACGACGTGCTCACCAACGAGCAGATGTGGGGCGAGGACCTTACGCAGATCGCAGGTCTTGAGGAGTTTGTCGTCAGCGTGCTCGCCGTCGTGCGTGCCGAGGGCGCCAAGCAGGCCTTCGCCAACGCTCAGGCGTAAATTTCCGGCGCAGACGCGGGCGCGGGACGGCATGCCCGCGCTTCGACTTCTGCTCAACCTGTAGGGTTAGGACCATTTGTAATGAACACTATCCAGATCAATCCGGCCGACAACGTGATCGTCGCGCTGTCGCCGCTTACCAAGGGCACCGCCGTCGCGGTTCCCGGGGTGGGCGAGGTCGTGGCCGCGGAGGATATTCCGCAGGGTCATAAGATGGCCGTGCGCTCGATTGCTGCGGGGGAGGACGTCATCAAGTACGGCCTTCCTATCGGTCACGTGACGGGCGATGTCCAGCCCGGTCAGTGGCTTCATACACATAACGTCAAGACCAACCTTTCGGGCGAGGTCGAGTACACCTACAACCCCACACATCCGGTCGTGGATCCCGTTGAGCCCGAGACCTTTATGGGGTTCCGCCGCGCCGACGGTCGTGCCGCGACGCGTAATGAGCTGTGGATCATCCCCACGGTCGGCTGTGTCAACGAAGTCGCCCGTGCCATGTGTGAGCAGGCCCAGGATCTGGTCGATGGCTCGCTGGAGGGTGTTTACTACTTCCCGCATCCCTTTGGCTGCTCGCAGACCGGCACCGACCATGCCCAGACGCGTCGTCTGCTGGTGGCGCTCTCGCGTCATCCTAATGCGGCCGGCGTGCTATTCCTGTCGCTCGGTTGCGAGAACTGTACGCATCAGCAGGTGCTCGACGAGCTCGGTGACTTCGATCACGAGCGTGTTCGCTTTCTCACCTGCCAGGATGTAGCCGACGAGCAGATCGAGGGCCACAAGATTCTGGCCGAGCTGGCAGACCTCGCCAAGCAGGCCAAGCGCGAGCCCATTTTGGCCTCCGAGCTGGTTATTGGTCTTAAGTGCGGCGGCTCCGACGGTCTTTCGGGCATTACCGCCAACCCCACGATCGGTCGCGTGAGTGATATGGTTGTCGCCCGCGGCGGCACGTCGGTGCTTACCGAGGTGCCCGAGATGTTTGGCGCCGAGAGTATCCTGCTCGATCGCTGTGAGAACGAGCAGGTCTTTAACGCCGCTTCCGACATGCTCAATGGCTTTAAGGACTACTTTATTAGCCACGGCGAGGTCGTCTACGAGAACCCGAGCCCCGGCAACAAGGACGGCGGTATTACCACGCTCGAGGACAAGAGCTGCGGCTGCGTGCAAAAAGGCGGGTCTGCCCCCATCGTCGACGTGCTGCCGTATGCCGGCCGGGCAACTAAACACGGCCTGAACATGCTGTGCGGTCCGGGCAACGACATGGTATCCACCACGGCGTTGACGGCTGCCGGCTGCCACGTGATTCTGTTCTCGACCGGCCGCGGCACACCGTTTGGCGCGCCGGCGCCTACGCTCAAGGTGTTCACCAATCAGCGTCTGTGCGACCACAAGGCCAACTGGATGGACTTTAACGCCGGTGTGATTGCCACGGGTGAGCGCACGCTCGACGAGGCTGCTCACGATCTATACCAGCTGGTGCTGGAGACGGCGAGCGGTAAACTCACGAGTGCCGAGCGCCGTGGCTGTCACGAGATCAGCATCTGGAAGGACGGCGTCTGCCTGTAGTGGCAAATGCACCCAAGCGTAGCGCTATGTCGTCGGCCCCGTCGGGAGTGTTCCCGGCGGGGTTTTCGTTTTGTGGTTAAGTGAAAAAATTGGAAAATACGATAAACGTTCACCTATCTCATGGGTGTCCAGCATGGCATCTTTACCAGCAGACAATAGGTCTTAGAGCCTCAATTGTGTCCGTTCAGCGATAAAAAACGACCGTTCGGGGATAATATGCAAGTGAACGTTCACCTCTTGTAAGGAATCGCGCATAATCTAGATAAACGTTCACCCTGAACGCTAGGCAGACAGACGTCAGTGTGGACTCAAATGTCTTGTTACAAGACAATCGAGAAAAGAGAGGGAGCTCGATGACTAATAAGATCGGAAAAAAGCGTAAGATCACATTCTGGACGCGCTTGGGCTTTGGTATGGGCGGTATGCTCAATTCCGGTGCCCTGACCTTTACGCACAGCTACATGGTGCTGTTCCTGTCCACGGAGTGTGGCCTGTCCGCAGGCGAGGCTGCACTGATCAGCTCGTTTGCCATCTATGTCAACGCCATTCTTTGCCCGCTGATGGGCTTTGTGGCCGATAACTTCTATGCCACTAAGATTGGCCGCATCTTTGGTCGTCGTCGTTTCTGGATCTTGCTGGCCATCCCGATGATGATCGCCGAGCCGCTCATCTTCGTGGCTACGCCGTTTGGCTTCCCGTACTACTTTGTGCTGTACCTGATCTACAACGTCGCGTACACGTTCTGCACCGCCAACCTGTCGCCGCTTACCATTGAGATGACCGACGACTTTAAGGAGCGTACGTACCTTACCGGCTACAAGCATCTCTTTGGTAACGCCGCCGGCTTCCTGATGGCTGCACTCGTCGGCTTTGGCTTTGGCACCTTCGGCGAGACCAACCCGTTCAGCTACTTCATCATCGCTACGGTCAACGCTTCGGTTATGGCAATCTCGCTGCTCTGCGTGTACCTGTCCACGTGGGAGCACACCCCCGAGGAGGTCGCTCAGGAGAAGATCGAGAGTGTCGGCGAGGGCATCAAGAAGTTCTTTATCGACGTTATCTCCACCTTCCGCAACAAGTCCTTCCGCAAGGTCCTGTATGCACAGGTCTCCACGAAGCTCGCTGCTGCCTGCTGGTCTGCCTGCCTGTCCTTCTTCATCGTCTACTGCCTGCAGATTCCTAAGTCCTACGAGTCCGTGATGGAGATGCCTGGCAAGGTCGTCGCTATCGTCTGCACCGCCATCTGGGTCGCCCTCATGGCCAAGAAGGGCTTCCACAAGTCTTGGTACCTCGCAAATGTCGGTTGCGCTGCGTGCATCATCGCCTACAACTACTTCGCCTTTGGTCAGATCAACGGCACCTCCACGGTCGCCATCGCCATGATCGCCTACCCCGTCATCTTCGCCATCTGGAAGTTCTTCTACGTCGGCTTCCAGTATCTGCCCGATGTCCTGCTCAACTACATCCCCGATGTCGATGAGCTCATCACCCTGCGTCGTCGCGAGGGCATCTACAGCTCCGCGCAGCAGCTCTGCCAGCAGATCGCCCAGGCTATCGCCGTCAACGTATGGGCTATCGTCCTTGCTGCCTCCGGCTTCATTCAGACCGCCGGCAATAGCGACGCCGTGACCCAGCCCGCTACCGTTCCTCTGTATATCTGCGGCTACATGATCATCGGCTGCGCCGGCTTCTTCCTGCTTGCGGCCGTCCTTGCCCGCGGCATCAAGATCGACAAGGAACAGTGCGACATCCTTTGCGACGAGATTCACCGCGTCAAGGAGGGTGGCAAGATGGCCGACGTCAAGCCCGAAGTCAAGGCGCTTTGCGAGGAGCTCTCCGGCTTTAAGTACGAGGACTGCTTTGCCCACAACAACGTTGGCTTCCAGGACGGTAGCGTAACTCCCGCCGAGTAAGGCCGACATATCGTCCAAATCACAGGGCCGTGCCACCGGAACTCCGCCGGCAGGCACGGCCTTTTTTCAACAGCGTACAATTTGCCTTTAGAGCATCTTTTTGAGGGAGAAACCCATGGAGACGAACGTTATCTGGCGCAACGCGCGCGCGGCGGTTATCGAGCTTGACGACGGCGGTTACTTTACCTGCGCCGATACGTGGGAGATCTTTGTCAACGACGAGCCCGCTGGTACCACGAATACGGTCGAGACCTATGTCGACGGCCTGACCCCCGGCAAGCGTAACCTGGTTCGGTTTGTTTGTGGCGAGCGTGAGCTGAGCGTAGGTGTCACCACGCCGGCTGAGCCCTTTACTATCAACGTTCGCGACTGTGGCGCCAAGGGCGATGCCGAGCACGACGACACCACCAACATCCAGGCTGCCATCATGGCCTGTCCCAAGGGCGGGCGCGTGCTGATCCCCGCCGGTAGTTATCGCATCAAGTCCCTCTTCCTTAAGAGCAATATCAACATTGAGCTCGCCGAGGGAGCGGTGCTGTTGGCCCGTCACGACCGCGCGGCGCTTGCCTACATTCCGGGCACGGTCACAGGCGACGAGGGCGCTGGGTATGCCGGCACCGATATGCTGCCCCTGGGCCGCTGGGAGGGCGAGGGTTTCTCGACCTACTGTTCTACCTTTACGGGTCTGGGCGTGCACGACGTGTGCATCTATGGTCGTGGTGCCATCGACGGTCAGACCGATTTTGCCGAGGACAACTGGTGGAACAAGGACTTTAAGAACATCTTCCGTCCCGAGGAGGGCCGCGAGGTCGCCCGTCCGCGCATGATCTTCCTGTCCGAGTGCCAAAACGTGAGCCTTGCTGGCTTTACCGTGCGCAACAGCCCGGCGTGGAATATCCATCCCGTCCTGTGCGAGCATGTCGACGCGCTCTGCCTGTCGATCGAGGGTCCCAAGAACTCCCACAACACCGACGGTTTCGATCCCGAGAGCTGCGGCTTTGTCCGCATCCTTGGCTGTCAGTTCTCGGTGGGCGACGACTGCATCGCCATCAAGAGCGGCAAGCTGGGCATTGAGCCCGAGCTTCGTCCCGCCACGCACGACGTGCTGATCTCTCACTGCTACATGCACGATGGTCACGGCGCCGTGGTCCTGGGTTCAGAGGCTGCCGGCGGCATCAAGGACCTTACCGTGAGCAAGTGCCTCTTTGAGCGCACCGACCGCGGCCTGCGCGTCAAGACCCGCCGCGGGCGCGGCAAGGATGCCGTCAACGAGGGCATTACCTTTGAGCACATTCGCATGGACGAGGTGCTCACGCCCTTCGTGGTCAACTCCTTCTACTTCTGTGACAAGGACGGCAAGACCGATTACGTGCAGTCTCGCGAGGCTTTGCCTGTCGACGACCGCACGCCCGGCTTTGGTGCCACGACGTTTTGCGATATCGAGGCTACCAACTGCCATGCTGCCGCGGCCTATATCACGGGTCTGCCCGAGAGCAAGGTGACACGTCTGACGTTCCAAGACGTTCACGTTACCTTTGCCGACGATGCCGAGCCCTTTGTGCCGGCCATGGCCTGTGGTGTGGAGCCGATGGTGCGCCAGGGCATCATCGCGCAAAACGTCAAGGTACTCGACCTGCAAAATGTGGTTATTGAGGGCCAGGACGGCGAGGAGCTGCAGCTCCAGAACGTCGACAAGGTTGTCCGTTCCTAACTCGGGTTGATGACCAGGGCTGCATTGTCGGATAAATCGGCAATGCAGCCCTTGTGCGATACGGCCGTGTGCGCTGCGCTACGCATCATGGTGAAAGGGAATACATGCTCAATAAAACGATTCCTGTCGGGGTCGATGGCTCGTCTGCCACGATTACGTCTTATGTTTTTGCCCCGACCGAAGACGCTTATGCTTTAAAACCGCTGCCTGCAGTTGTGGTCGTGCCAGGAGGCGGCTACGATCACGTTTCGCCGCGCGAAGGCGAGCCGGTAGCGCTCCGTTTGTTGGCGATGGGCTACCAAGCGTTTGTACTGAACTATTCGGTTGCTCCGGCTGTCTATCCGCTGGCATTGCAAGAACTCGCGCGGGCGGTCGATACCGTCCGAAGCCATGCGGCAGAGTACTGTGTCGATCCTGATCGGATTACGGTCATGGGTTTTTCGGCCGGTGGGCATCTAGTTGGCTTGCTCGGGGCGCTTTGGGACCAACCCTGGCTTGCAGAGTCGATTGCGGCATCGCCTGAGTCGATTCGGCCTGACACACTTTGCTTGGGCTATCCGGTCGTAAGCTCGGGGGCCTATGCTCATCGTGGTTCGTTTGAATACCTAACGGGTGCCGATGGCGCTTTGGCTCAAAAGTTGTCGATCGAGAATATGGTGGGCGAGGGCTTCCCCCGTACGTTCTTGTGGCATACCGCCGAGGATGCATCGGTGCCAGTTCAAAATAGCCTCCTTCTTGCGCAGGCTCTTGCCGACCACGGGATTGGCTTTAGCCTACATGTCTTTCCGCATGGAAAGCACGGGGCATCGCTCGCCACAGCCCAAACGGCGTTTAAGGGCTGCGCCGAGCATATTCAGCCACAGGTTCAGGGCTGGCCTGAGCAGTTCGCTTCCTGGGAGCGTGATGGACGATGAGCGAAAGTATCTATACACTGCGCGTTTCGAGGGCTGCGGCAGGAGCGTATCCAACGATTTCCGATGCCTTGGCGGCAGCCGATCAGCTCTATCCGGATGCCGAGCAACCGGTGATGATTCACGTCGATCAGGGCGAGTATCGCGAGCGGGTCGAGATTCATCGACCGTATGTGACGCTGGTGGGCGAGACGGCTGACAGCGTGCGTATCGTGGGCAGTCTGTGTGCCAAGATGCCTTCGGAGGACGGCTCGGGCATTGACGGAAAGCTCGGCACCTTTAGGACCTATACCGTTTTGGTCGATGCCGACGACGTGCGGCTCGAGAACCTCACAATCGTCAACGATGCCGGCGACGGTCGCGAGGTCGGTCAGGCGATTGCCCTGTATGCCGATGGCGACCGTCTGGTTGTCGATGCCTGCTGCATTAAGGGACACCAAGACACGCTGTTTTTGGGTCCGCTGCCGCCGCATGAGGCCAAACCGGGCGGGTTTATAGGACCCAAACAGTATGCGCCGCGCCGGGTGGGCCGTCAGTATTTTCGACGTTGTCGGATCGAGGGCGATGTCGACTTTATCTTTGGCGGCGCGCGTGCCTACTTTGAGGGGTGCGAGATTCGCTCGCTCAACCGCAATATGGACGTGAACGGTTACGTGACGGCGGCATCGACGCCCGAGGGAGAGCCATATGGCTTCGTGTTCCACGGCTGCTCGTTTACAGCCGCGCAAGATGTGGTACCGGATTCGGTCTATTTGGGTCGTCCTTGGCGTGAGTGGGCCCAGACCGTGCTGATCGATTGCTGGCTGGGACAGCATATCAAGCGCGAAGGTTGGTGGGATTGGGCTAAGCCAGCGGCGCACGAGAGGGCGCACTACGCTGGTGCAAGCCTACATGGCCCGGCGAGTGATGCCGAAAACTGGGCGCCATGGGCGCACGAGCTCGATGCGACAGCCACTACCCGATACGCCCGCGAACAGGTGCTTTCCGGTGCGGACGGCTGGGACCCCGAAGGTGGCCCAGGCGACGCTGCGGAGACCGACAGTCTTTCCGATAACGGTCGCACGGTGCATATCGACACCTATTACGAAGACGAACTGGCATTTCGTGAGCGCCTTAAGCGTGAGGGCCGCTCCGCCGCATTTAAGGGCACGACGCCCGAAGACTTTGAGGCATGGCAGATTGCGACGAGGGTTCGGCTGTTTGACCTGTTGGGCCTATCGATTATGGATCGCGTGTCGATTGAGGCGCGCGAACTCGATCGGGTGCAGATTGCCGGCGGTATCGTGCGCACCCATGCGATGCTGCAGGTGGAGCGCGACGTTTGGATGCCGTTCTACCTGCTCGAGCCGCAGTCGCCTAAGCTCGATGCGCGCGGCCGCAAGTGTTGCTATATCTGCCCGCATGGCCATCAGGGAGCGGGCGCCGCAAGTGTTGCGGGCGTGACGGGCGTGCCGGCGGTCGATGATGCCGTGCGTAAGTTCAATTACGACTACGGTCTGCGTTTGGCACGCATGGGTTACGTGACCGTCTGCCCCGACGCGCGCGGCTGGGGATACCGTCGTGACTGGAAGGGTCAGGGCGATGACGAGAACAGCTACCTGCGCGGTACGTGCCTGAATCAGGCACGTATGGCCGAGCCACTGGGTCTTACGGTCGCGGGCCTCAACGTCTGGGACAACATGCGCTTGATCGATTACTTGGAGGCGCGCGGCGACATTGCCATGGATGACCTGGGTTGCTTTGGTTTTTCGGGTGGCGGCTACATGACGTTGTACCTGGCCGCACTCGACCCGCGTGTGCGCAAGGCGTTTGTCTCGGGCTATCTGTACGGTGTCGACGATTCGCTGCTGCATCTCAATGGCAATTGCAGCTGCAACTACACACCCGGACTTTGGCGCTTACTCGACATGGGCGATATTGCCTCGCTCATCGCGCCGCATCCGCTGCTGGTGCAAAGCTGCGAAGAGGATCATCTGAACGGTTCGCGCGGGCTGAAAAATGTTGACGAGCAGCTCGAGATCGTGCGCGATGCCTACAAGTTGCTGGGTCGCAGAGATGGCCTGCGGCACGAGGTGTGTCCGGGTGAACACCATCTGGGCGTGGCACATCTTGCCGAGGATATCGAATGGCTCGATTCGCACGTTGCGGAATGCGCCCGTGCATAGCCCCTCGGCATGCTGCGAATAAACGGTACGTTCCTGTATGACCGCCGATGGGCGGATGAGGAGAAGATTATGGAAACGAAGAGTTTGAGTGAATCGACCATTTGCTGCTTTGGCGATTCGACCACATGGGGCGATAACGGATGCGGCGCAGGCGGCAACGACATCTCTTGGACTTCGCATCTGGGCGCGTTGCTGGGAGGCGCGGTCGTCGAGAACTTTGGCATCAAGGGTTCGCGTATCGCCATCAAGGCCGACCGTACCGATTCGTTTGTCGAGCGCCTTGACGGCATCGACAATGCGGCCGATATCTACATCGTCTTTGGCGGCGTCAACGACTTTAGCCGCAACGTGCCGCTTGGCGAGTTGGGCAGTACCGATGTGCACGAGTTCTATGGTGCACTCGATTATCTGATCCGCACCATCACGGCGCGCTCACCTCGGGCAAAGCTCGTGTTTATGACGCCGTGCAAGACGAGCGGTAAGCACGAGAAGGATATCCCGGCAAGCGACGAGCTCAACCACCTGGGCCTGACGCAGGTCGCCTACGTAAAGGCGATGCTCGAAGTCTGCGACCGCTATTCCGTTCCGGTGATTGACCTGTATGCGCAAAGCGGCATCAGCCCGTTTTTGCCGGAGCACCGCGAGCTCTATATGCCGGACGGTCTGCATTACAGCCCGGCTGGCTATGAGCGCCTGGCGCATCGCATCGCCGCGGGCTTAGCCGCCGTTTGCCGTTAAAAGTCTGCCGTTCGCGGGGAATATAGGGTTAACGTTCACCCTATATTCCCCGTTCGCGTTACACTAGAGTTAACGTTCACCTATCGTTTATGTCAGAGGGGACAGCAATGGGTTGCAATCAAATCCTGGATCGTTATATCGAGCAGTTGATCGAGACCTCTACGCCGCAGGCGCCGGCTTGGAATATCGAAAAGATTCGCGCCGGCAAGGAGAACACCTGGAACTATATCGACGGCTGCATGATCAAGGCGCTCATCGAGCTGTACGAGATCACGGGTGAGCAGCGCTACTTGACGTTCGCCGATGACTACATCGATTTCTTTGTCCAGGACGACGGTACCATCAAGCATTACAACCCGCAGGAGTACAACCTCGATAACGTCAATGCGGGCAAGACCCTCTACAAGCTTTATGACCTGGTGGGCAAGCCCAAGTACCGTGCCGCCATGGATACCATCTATCGTCAGCTCGAGACCCAGCCGCGCACCAAAGAAGGCGTGTTTTGGCACAAGGCCGTCTATCCCAACCAGATTTGGCTCGATGGCATGTACATGGCACAGCCGTTCTACATGCAGTACGAGCTGAGCTTCCACAACCGTCGTGCCTGCTCGGACAGCTTCCATATGTTCCAGGTCGTGCATGACCTGATGCGCAACCCCCTCAACGGTCTGTACTATCACGCTTACGACGCGAGCCGCAAACAGTTCTGGTGCGACCCGGTCACCGGTCTTTCGGCTAACTTCTGGCTGCGCGCCGAGGGCTGGTTTGCCATGGCGCTCATCGACACCTGGGAGCTTATGCCGCCTTCGATGTCAGCCGAGAAGGACGAGATCCGCAAGATGTTCCACGACCTGATCGACGCCATGCTGCCGTATCAGGACGAGAAGACCGGCATGTGGCATCAGGTCATCAACCTGCCCAATATCGCCCCCAACTACCTGGAGGAGTCGGGCAGCGCCATCTTTGCCAATGCCATCATGAAGGGCGTGCGTCTGGGCGTGCTGGGCGAGCGTTACTACCAGTACGGCCGTCGCGCCTTCGACGGCATCTGCGAGACCTGCCTGTCCGAGCATGATGGCCAGCTGGCGCTCGACAACATCTGCCTGGTCGCGGGCTTGGGCAACACCGCGCACCGCGAGGGCACGTTTGATTACTACATGAGCGAGCCCGTGGTCAAAAATGATGCAAAGGGTGTGGCGCCGCTGGTGCTTGCCTATATCGAGACCATGCATCACGACAAGCTGGCCGGTAAGCGCGATCCGCTCGCCCCCTCGGGCGTGTGCTCCATCGAGGACCCGTTTGGCGGATACACCCCGGGCATCAACGCTCATAAGGGATGTGAATAACGTGGGGGCTATTACTCCGGGCGTACGTTTGCACGACCTTCCGCAGGGGACCGTCGAGGAACGCATTCGCATGGCGGGAGAGCTGGGCTTTTCGTGCATTCAGCTGCCGAGCAAGGTGCTCTACGCATCGATGGGGATCGATCGAGGCGGCCTGACCCGCGAGCTTGCCGACCATTTGCGTGCCGTGCTCGACGAGGCGGGCGTTTCGGTCGCCGTGCTCGGCTGCTATAAGAATTTGGCGACGCCCGATCGCCAACAGCTCATGGATAACTTTGCCGAGTACGAGGCGTGCCTGAACTTTGCCCAGATGCTCGGTGGCTGCCCGGTGGGTACCGAGACCGGTCGCCCCAATGCGCAGAACCGCGTTGCTGACGACCGCATGACCGATGAGGCACTCGATGCGTTTGCAGACGGGCTTGCACACGTCTGCGATCGGGCCGAGGCCGTGGGTGGGCAAATTTTGATCGAGCCCGGTTGGAACGAGACGGTCAACACGCCAGATCGCTGCCGTGAGGTGCTGGAGCGCGTCTCGAGCCCGTCGCTCGGCGTGATCTATGACCCAGTGTCGCTGCTGCACCCCAGCGTCGTTGACGAAGCGCAGGAAATCACCGCGCGCATGCTCTACTTATGCGGCAGCAAGATCCGCGTGCTGCACGCCAAGGATTTTGAGGTCGTTGATAACGAGGACGAAGCCGGTTGGTGCGACGGTACGGGTTCACGCCTGGTGTGTCATGGCGTGGGCGAGACGGGCCGCTATGACTTTGAGCCCGTAGTGGCCTGGGCGGCTGCCGCCTGCCCTGGGATTCCCTGCGTGGTCGAGAACAGTGTGCCGGCGACGGCGGCTGACTGCCTGGCGACACTCGAGCACATGTCCGCTCGCTGCGGGGCTTCGCATCGCGAGTTATAGCATTGGCTTTTGCCGTGGCGGTCGATTAAGCTTGCCTGACTGGGGCAGCGGTGAAGGATCTTTATCGTCGCCCCATTGGATTGCATTAAAAAGGGGAGTTGCGTGGCTATCCACATTGTCGAAGAGGCGAATCGTTGCCTGGGTTGTAAGAGGGCGTTCTGTCAGCTTAAGGGCTGCCCAGTTCAGACGCCTATTCCGCAGGTCATCGACCTGTTCAAACAGCGTCGTCTAGAAGAAGCGGGCGAGCTGCTGTTCCAGAACAATCCCATGAGCGCGGTCTGCTCCATGGTGTGCAACCATTCGGGCCAGTGCGAGGGTGCTTGCATCCAGGGCCGCAAGGGCACACCTGTGCATTTCTCGAGCATCGAGAACTATATCTCGACAGCGTATTTGGATCGTAAGGAGTGGACGCCCGCGCCGTCGTGCGGCAAACAGGTTGCTGTGGTCGGTTCCGGTCCCGCCGGTATTACCGTGGCCATTAAAATGGCCCAGCTGGGCTGTGCCGTCACGGTATTTGAACAGCGTCCCGAGATCGGCGGTGTACTGGAGTACGGTATCCCCGAGTTCCGCCTGCCCCGTGCGCTCGTGCAAAAGTATCGCCACGTGATGTGCTCGCTTGGCGTGCGTGTGCGCCCCTCGACTACCATCGGCGGCGCACTGCACATCGATGACCTGCTACGTGACGGCTACGACGCGGTCTTTGTCGGTACCGGTACCTGGCGTGCCCGCAAACTGGGCATTCCCGGCGAGTCGCGCGGCAACGTGCTTTTTGGTATCGATTACCTGGTCGATCCCGCGAGTGTGGCGATCGGGCAGAACGTGGCGGTCATCGGTGCCGGTAATGTGGCCATGGATGTGGCCCGCACGGCGCTGCGTTCGGGTGCTCGCAAGGTCACTGTGTATGCCCGTTCGCGCCATATCTCGGCCATCGATGACGAGGTGGAGCTGACCGAGCTTGACGGTGCCGAGATTGTGTGCGGCAAGGCGATCTGCGCCATCGACGATAACGGTCCGGTGTTCGAGACGGCTATCTTTGACGAGGGCAACAATGTGGTGGGCTACGAGGAAGAGCTCGACCATGTGTCTGCCGATACGGTTGTGATTGCGGCTTCGCAGGTGCCCAAAGACAAGCTTGTGCTTACGACGGGCGGCCTGGAGACCGACCATCGTGGCCTGCTTTCGGTCGACGAGCACGGTATGACCACCGTGCCTGGCGTCTTTGCCGCCGGCGACGTGGTCAACGGCCCGCTGACGGTTGTTCACGCCGTAGCCGGCGCCAAACTCGCCGTCGAAGGCATCACCAGCTACCTGGGTCTCTAACCCATCCCACCCATCAGTTGCGGTGAAATACGGACTGTTTTGGCTGTCAAAAGCCTCGGCTGCCCCGTATTTCACCGCAACTTTTTGGGGTTGAGCAGAGACTGGGGGAGCGCGTACGGTCGGGTTCTGTGCGGTTGCTGATACGATAGGTGTGTTAGCAACTGCCGCTGAGCGGCTCAAACGAAAGGAACCCTGTATGGAGTCCTCCGCCTACCCGATGCTCTTTAGCCCGATCAAGGTCGGTACGACCGAGGTCAAGAACCGCGTCTTTATGCCGCCGGTGTCCACGAACCTGGCCGATCATGGCTATGTGACCGACGACTTGGTCGATCATTACCGTGCCCGTGCCAAGGGCGGCGTCGGCCTGATCATCACCGAGGTCGTGACGGTCGAGCCTACCTATACCTATCTGCCGGGTGACATGTGCTGCTACGACGACACGTTTATCCCTGGCTGGGAAAAGCTCGCCGCGGCCGTCCACGAGTATGGCTGCAAGATCATGCCGCAGCTCTTCCACCCCGCCTACATGGCCTTTAACATTCCGGGCACGCCGCGCCTGATCGCTCCGTCCTTCGTGGGACCGTCCTATGCCCGTGAGGCACCGCGTCCTATCACGGTCGACGAGATTCACGAGCTCACGCATCAGTTTGGCGACGCCGCTGTGCGTATGCAAAAGGCTGGCGTCGATGGCGTCGAGGTCCATGCGGCGCATGCCCACGGCATGCTTGGCGGTTTCTTGACCCCGCTCTATAACAAGCGTACCGATGAGTATGGCGGCTCGCTCGACGCCCGCATGCGCTTCCTGCTCGAGGTCATCGCCGAGATCCGCGAGCGCTGCGGCAAGGACTTTATCATCGACGTCCGTATCTCAGGCGACGAGTACACCGATGGCGGCCTGACCCTCAACGACATGATCTACGTCTCACGTCGCCTGGAGAAGGCCGGCGTCGACATGATTCATGTGTCGGGCGGCACCACCATCAAGCGCGGCTCCGCGATTCCCGCCGCCGGTACGCAGCAGGCCTCGCACGCCGCCTGCTCGCGCGAGATCAAGAAGCACGTCAACATTCCTGTCGCCACGGTCGGCCGCATCAACGAGGCCTGGATTGCCGAGGAGCTGATCGAGGACGGCGCCGCCGACATCTGCATGATGGGCCGCGCCAATCTGTGCGATGCCGAGTTCTGCAATAAGGCCGCTGCCGGCAACGCCGACGACATCCGCCCCTGCATCGGCTGCCTGCGCTGCCTGAACGGCATTATGTTTGGCAAGCGCATCTCCTGCACCGTCAATCCCGATGTGGAGCGCGACGAGGCCGGCTACGAGCCTGCCGCCGAGGCCAAGAACGTACTGGTTGTGGGCGCCGGTCCCGCGGGCATGGAGGCAGCCTACATTGCCGCCAAGCGCGGCCACAACGTGGTGCTCGTGGATAAGCAGGACGAGCCGGGTGGCGAGATGCGCATCGCAGCCGTTCCGCCGGCAAAGCAGGAACTCACCCGCGTGATCAAGTATCAGTATCGTCGTCTGGCCGAGGCCGGCGTGAAGTGCGTATTTGGCACCGAGCTTACTGCCGAGGACATTCAGCGTGACTACGCGGGCTACGAGGTCGTCCTGGCTTATGGCGCCGAGCCCATTGCCCCGGCCTTCATGCAGGGCTTTAAGCAGGTTATGACGGCTGACGACCTGCTGGGTGGCAAGGCTTTCCCGGGCAAGAAGATTGTCATCGTCGGCGGCGGCACCGTCGGTTGCGAGACGGCCGACTACCTGGCCCCGCTGGTCAACGACCTGTCGCCGGCCAATCGCGATGTCACCGTTATCGAGATGACCAAGACGCTCGCTGCCAACGAGGGCGGTGCCGGTCGTGCGGTGCTCATCACGCGCATGCTCTCCAAGGGCGTCCACGTGCTGACCGAGGCCAAGGTGACCGAGATCACAGAGGACACCATCAGTTACGAAAAGGACGGCGAGGTCCACACCATCACCGGTGCCGATACGCTGGTGCTTGCCATGGGCTATCGTCCCAATACCAAGCTGGCCGACGACCTTGCCGCTGCCGGTGTTGCCACCCACGTGCTGGGCGACGCCAACAAGTGCGGCAACATTCGCGACGCCATCGGCGATGGCTATAAGGTTGCCTGCGAGCTCTAGTCAACTCCTTGATGCATGGGGGACCTGTCTCCGCGGCGTCAGTCGGTAAATAGCAAAAAGCGGCGGCCGTCCCGTACGTGGGACGACCGCCGCTTGCGTTAGCTGCAATGAGTCGTGCGATTAGAGCCCCAGGATCTCCTTGACCTTGGCGATGATGGTCTCATCGGTGGCGTTGGCAAAGAAGTACTCCTGGAAGTGCTCGCCAGCCAGGGCGCCGCGGACCAGGTCCTGATCGATCTCGCCCAGGACGTCGACGAGCGGGCGCATGGTCACAGCGCGCACACCGTCGAGGATCTTCTTGTTACGCTGCTCGGGCTCAACGCGCTCGGCAGGATAGCCGTTGCCCGAACCAAAGCCAAAGAGCTTCTCGAAGGTGTACTCAAGATTGAGCTCCTGGCCCCAGCCATTCTTGAGGGCGAAGGGCATGGCGACGGCGTTGCCATCGTTGACCTGGGCAAAGGTGTAGGCGTCGAGCGGGTCGGCAACATGGCCGCACAGCACGCCAGGGAAGGAGTTGCAAGCGAGCATGGCGCCCTCGCCGGTGCCACAGCCGGTCACGACGTAGTCGGCAGCACCGGAGTTCAGCAGCACGGCGGCAAGGATGCCGTTCTGCACGTAGGTGAGGGGCTTGGAGTCGGCGTCGGCATACATGCCATAGTTAAAGACGGTGTGCCCCATGGGCTCGACAACCTTCTTAAGCGCAGCCTCGATCATGGGGTTCTTAGAGTTCTGAGAGTTCTCATTGATCAGAGCGATTTTCATGATAGATAACCTTCCACTATTTTCTAAATTAATTGTTAGTTATGTTGCGTGGCATCTCCAACAGAGAGGCCGCTCTGCGGGCGGTGGACGATAAGGTCTGTCGCGAGTTCCGCACGAGCCGAAGAGCACTTAACGTGCTCTTCGTGCGAGTCAGGACTGTTCGAGCAGCAGACCTTATCGTCCACCGCCTCGCCCAGACGTCTTACTGCGGTTGCTTGCCGATGTAAGCCAGAATGCCGCCGTCGACGTAGAGGACGTGGCCGTTGACGAAGTTCGATGCATCGGAAGCCAAGAACACGGCGGGGCCCTTCAGATCCTCGGGCGTGCCCCAACGGGCGGCCGGCGTCTTGGCAATGATGAACTGGTCAAACGGGTGGCGGCTGCCGTCGGGCTGCGTCTCGCGCAGGGGTGCGGTTTGCGGCGTGGCGATGTAGCCGGGTCCAATGCCGTTGCACTGGATGTTGGCCTCGCCAAACTCCGAGCAGATGTTCTTGGTGAGCATCTTCAGGCCGCCCTTGGCCGCGGCATAGCCGGCGATGGTCTCGCGGCCCAGCTCGCTCATCATCGAACAGATGTTGATGATCTTGCCGTGGCCCTTGGCGATCATGCCGGGCAGGCAGGCCTTGGACACGATAAACGGTGCGTTGAGGTCAATATCGACGACGCGGCGGAAGTCCTCGGCGCTCATGTCGAGCATCGGGGTACGCTGGATGACGCCAGCGTTGTTGACCAGGATATCGGGCGTGGTGCCAAAGTCGGCCTCAATCTTGGCGATGAGCTCGGCGACGACGGCCTCGTCGGTGACATCGGCAACATAGCCGTGAGCGTCAAAGCCCAGCTCGCGGTAGTGCTTCTCGGCTTCGGCGACTTTGTCGGCGTGGCGGGCGTTAAACGCAATCTTGGCGCCGGCCTCTCCGAGCGCCTCGGCGATGGCCATGCCGATGCCATAGGTGGCGCCGGTTACGAGCGCGACCTTGCCATCCAGGCGGAAGCTGTCCATAAGATCAGACATAGCGATCCTTTCAAAAGAAACGTTCATCTATATAAGTCTTGCTTTTCATGCAAGGTCAGTATAGGAGAAGAGGAGGACTTAAAAGTCAGATTCTCCTAAAATCAGGTGAACGTTCACTTTTAAAAGGTAAACGGTGATCTCGCCCTTGCCGCGCGGACGTTTATTCGCTCTGTTCCTGCGTGCCCTCTGCGATCATGTTGCGGTTATACACCAGGTGCAGATACATCGCGTCGTGCGCGGCGGTGGGATTGCGCGAGGCGATGGCGTCGGCCACATCGCGGTGCGTGCGGATAGTTTCCTCGACGAGCTTTTTGCCGGTCACGTCGATAAAGAGGGGGACGGATGCCTTGAGCACGCCCATCAGGCGGGGAACGACGAGGTTTCCGGAGCTTTCGGCAATGGCATTGTGGAACGCGGTGTCGGCGGCGGAGTAATCCTCACCGGCCTCGGCCAGGCGCTCGGATTCGTCGCAGAGCTCTTTGATACAGACGACCTGGTCGTTGGTTGCGTGCTCTGCGGCCATGCTGGCCATCTGCGGCTCGATCATAAAGCGCACCTCGAGCAGGTCGCGCGCCAGACGCTGCTTGTCGTCGATAAAGGTAAAGCCCAGCGGGTCGTCGGCAACGCCGGGGTTTGACGCCACATAGGTGCCCGAACCCTGCTTAATGCGCACGATATTGCGCGACTGCAGCAACTTCATGGCCTCGCGCACGGTGCTCCTGCCGGCGCCCAAGCGCTCGACCAGCACGGTTTCCTTGGGCAGGCGATCGCCTTGCTCAAGGTGTTCATCCAGAATCAATTGAATGATTTTCTCCGATATTTGCTCGGGGAGTCCCGATTCGGCGCGGGCCATAGCTATACCTTTCATTACAAAATTCATCTGAGCTATTTTAGCGCACCACGGATGCGATATTGGCCGCTGGATTTGAGTCGGGCGGCTTAGATATACCGTTCGCAGCGCAAATACGACCGTTTACCAAATACATCAGATGTATTTCGAACAAATTCCAAAATGAAACATCAGACCTTTCCAAAACACGCTATAGTCATCAGACGAATTCAAAAGGTCTGATGAATTGGAGGAAAGATGTCAGACCCAACGTTTATGGCTGATCCCACCAGGCTGGTCATCGCCGCCATCGTGGGCATCGCGCTGCTGCTTGCGCTCATCATCAAGTTCAAGCTGCACCCCGTGCTGTCGATGATGGTCTCGGCGCTCGTGATCGGTATCGGTGCCGGCATGCCGCTCGACATGGTGGCGGACACTGTCACCAAGGGCGTGGGTACCACGCTGCAAAACATCGCCCTGCTCATTGGTCTGGGTTCGATGTTTGGCCAGATTCTCGAGGAGAGCGGCGGCGCCAAGAAGATTGCCCAAACCTTCATCGATACCTTTGGGCAGGGTCACTCCAGCTGGGCGCTGGGCATTACCGGTCTGGTCATCGGCACTACGGTGTTCTTTGAGGCCGGCGTGGTCGTTTTGATTCCGCTTGCGTTTAGCGTGGCATCGCAGACCAAAAAGTCGACGCTCTACTACGGCATCGCGCTGCTCGCGGGACTGGCCGCTGGCTATGCGTTTGTGCCGCCATCGGCCGGGTCGGTTCTGGTCGCCGGCACGCTCGGTGTCGACCTGGGCACCATGATCCTCGTCGGTATCCCCACCGCTTTCATCGCCATGGCGATTGCCGGCGTCATCTGGGGCCGCAACGTGGGCGGTCGCATTTTTACCGATGTTCCGGAGCACTTTACCTCTGCCGAGGGTGCGAGCGACGAAAAGGAGCTTCCCTCCTTTGGCATGGTGCTTGCCATCGTGCTCACGCCGCTTTGTCTGATTTTGCTGGGCACGTTGTCCTCTTATATCCCCATGCCCGAGCAGGCCGCCTCGATTCTCGCCTTCCTGGGCAAGCCGTTCGTCGCTTTGACGCTCGCCACGCTCGTCGCGATGTATCTGCTGGGCGCGCGCCGAGGCTACTCCGGCGCCGAGCTCAAGGCCCTCCTCGACCGCTCTCTTAAGCCCGTCGGCATGATCTTGCTGGTTATCGCCTGTGGCGGCGTCATTCGCTGGATGTTGCAGGACTGCGGCTTGGGCCAGGTTATCGGCCCTATGCTCGAGGCCTCACCGCTGCCTTTGGTGGTCGTTGCCTTTTTGATTGCCGTCATGGTGCGTGCCTCTGTCGGCAGCTCCATCGTCGCTATGACCATGGCATCGGGCATTATGGCCGCCATGCCCGCGGTTGCCGGAGCCTCAGTGCTCATGCGTGCCGCTATCTGTCTTGCTATCTGCGGCGGCGCCACGGCCCTCTCGCACGTCAACGATGCCGGTTTTTGGATGTGCTCCTCGTTCCTGGAGATTGACGAGAAGACCACCCTCAAGTCCTGGACCGTTATGGAGACGCTCATCGGCCTTTCGGGTCTTGCCTGCGCCTTGGTGATCTCGCTCTTCGCCTAGTCGGGCATCTTTTGCCGAGCACATCGCTCGGCAGCCACCTACACCAGATTTATTCACCAACGATTGGTACAACCGTTCAAACCAAAAGAGGAGAACATCATGGACGAGAAAACCAAAGCACAGATTCAGCAGGAGGCCGCCGACCTGGTTGCCAAGCTGCAGCCGCGTTCTGGCAAGTTCCGCACCATCAGCCCCGAGATGGACCCGCTGCGCCTGGGCTCTGGCTGGAGCATCGAAGACCTGGACAAGCCGCAGGTCATCATCGAGTCGACCTTTGGCGATTCGCACCCGGGTTCTGCCGGCCTGTTCGAGCTGGTCGAGGAGGTCCGTGCTGGCGTTGCCGAGGCTGGCGGTCACGGTGCCCGTTACTTCTGCACCGATATCTGCGACGGCGAGGCCCAGGGACACGACGGCATTAACTACTCGCTGCCTAGCCGCGACATGATAGCCAACATGATCGAGATCCATGCCAAGGCCACCCCGTTCGATGCCGGTGTCTTCGTTGCCAGCTGCGATAAGGGCCTGCCCGCGAACCTCATGGCCATGGGCCGCATCAACATCCCCTCCATCGTCGTCACCGGCGGCGTCATGGATGCCGGCCCCGACCTGCTGACCCTGGAGCAGCTCGGCGCCATCTCGGCCCGCTATGAGCGCGGCGAGATCTCCCGCGAGGAGCTCGAGTTCGCCAAGCATAACGCCTGTCCCAGCTGCGGCGCCTGCTCCTTTATGGGCACCGCCTCGACCATGCAGGTCACGGCTGAGGCCCTGGGCCTTATGCTTCCCGGTACCGCCCTGCTGCCCGCTACCAGCTCCGACCTGCGCGAGTTTGCCCGCGAGGCCGGCCGCCAGTCCGTGTGGCTCTCCGAGCACAACCTGTGTCCGCGTGACATCGTGACCAAGGAGTCCTTCGAGAACCTCATCATGGTCCACGGCGCCATCTCCGGTTCCACCAACTCGCTGCTGCACATCCCCGCGATCGCCCGCGAGTTTGGCATCGAGATGTCCGCCGACGATTTCGATCGCCTGCACCGTGGCGCCCACTACCTGCTCAACGTCCGTCCTGCAGGCGAGTGGCCGGCGCAGTTCTTCTACTATGCAGGTGGCGTGCCGCGCATCATGGAGGAGATCAAGTCGATGCTTCACCTCGATGTCATGACCGTCACCGGCAAGACTCTCGGCGAAAATCTCGAGGACCTCAAGAACAACGGCTACTACGAGAAGTGCGGTCGTTACCTTGAGAAGTGGAATCTCAAGCGCGAGGACATCATCCGTCCGTTTGACCAGGCCTTCGGCACCGACGGTTCCATCGCCATCCTCCACGGCAATCTTGCTCCCGAGGGCGCGGTCGTCAAGCACACCGTCGTTCCGCGCGAGATGTTCCAGGCTACGCTCAAGGCCCGTCCGTTCGACTGCGAGGAGGACGCCATTCACGCCGTCCTGACGCATGAGGTCAAGCCCGGCGATGCCGTTATCATTCGCTATGAGGGCCCCAAGGGTTCCGGAATGCCCGAGATGTTCTACACCACTGAGGCTATCGCCAGCGATCCCGAGCTGGGTGCGAGCATTGCCCTGATTACCGATGGCCGCTTCTCCGGCGCCTCCAAGGGCCCGGCTATCGGTCACGTTTCGCCCGAGGCTGCCGTGGGCGGCCCGATTGCCCTGATCGAGGAAGGCGACCTGATCCAGATCAACATCCCCGAGCGCTCGCTGTCCATCGTGGGCATCGCCGGCAAGGAGATGGAGCCGGCCGAGGTCGACGCCGTCCTGGCCGAGCGTCGCGCCGCTTGGAAGCCCAAGGCTAATCGCTATACCTCCGGCACGCTCAAGTTCTTTACCGAACATGCAGTTTCCGCCATTCAGGGCGGCTACATGGAGTAGCGCCCGTGCGCATCGATTCCCTCTCATAGATGTGCGGCACAAAGAGTCCCGAGCTCACACGAGCTCGGGGCCTTTTCGTCTGGATTGGGGACGTATGGACAGACGAAAACAATTTGCGTCTGGTAATAAGCGTACGAAAGCGCAATTTACGTCTTAATTTCGGACGCAAATCAAGACGAAAACCGTTTGCGTCTGCTTTAAATCCGTACGAAAACGGTTTTCGTCTTGCAGGGCAGTTGCCGTTTCTACAGTTCAACTTCCAGTTCGGCTTTGTGTTCGCAGAGGTAGTCGCGCATGTAGGGGATGGTAAATGAGACCTTGCCGTACGAGGGAGCCTCGATAATCGATTCTCTCAACAGGCGGCTGCGGACGGAGCTCACCTGTTGAGGCGTTTTGTTTAGGGCATCGGCAACCATGCTGGTCGAGCTCGTCTGCCCCAAAGACGCCATGCTCAGCAGATAAGCGATGCACGTGGGCGGAATGCGCTGCAGCGCGGGCTCAATCACCATGGCGCAGAAGCGTTCGCGTGCCGTTGCAATGCCACGCTCGGCTTCTTCTTCTCCAATAATCGCTGTATGTGCGCGTCTTGCCAACTGCCATGCGTAGTATCCAACGAGTTGGATCATGAAAGGATAGCCTTGCGTTGCCTCGGCAAGTTGGCCGGCAATACCCGGCTGCAACTCCATGCCAGACGCTTCAATGGTTTCCTCGAGGGAGTACGACACTTCGGTTACTGCCACAGCCTTCAGGTCAAAGGGGAGGGCACGGCGCAAAAACGTAAGCGTCTTTCCGTTGATGATGCTTTCAATCATCGAAGGCAGCCCAGCAAAAACAAAGGCGATATCAAGGTCTTCGCCGATAACCTGCTGAATCGCAATGGAGAGCGTTCGGACCTCATCGAGCTCTGCGTCTTGAACCTCGTCGAGAGTGATGAGCAGGCCATTTCCATTCTTGGATATTGTCTGTCTCATGGCGTCGCGTAGCGATGGGCCGATTCGTTCAATGTCTATGCTGCCGATGGATATGCCAGCTACGGTGGGCTCAAATCTGGCGTCCTTGGCCTGGAATTTGGGCTGCAGCTGTTCGAGAATGCGCTGGCAAAGTCCCTCGGTTGCGACCTCTTTTATGACCGCCCAGCCACGGCTTTGCGCCAAACGTGAGCACTCGTCAAGGAGGACCGTCTTGCCCGTTCCACGGACGCCGGCTATGCGCATTAGGCGCCCCGGGGCACCAGGCCCGTTGACGAGGCCCTCATTGAATTCTTCGAGCACATCTTCGCGGCCGATAATCGTGGGAGGTGTTTTACCTGCTGTGGGCTTAAAAGGGTTTGTTTGCATGTGAGCCACCTTTGCTCAAGATATAGCAAGATATAGCAAAGTATATCAAGATATAGCAAAGTATAGTGAGATATAGCAACGTATAGCGCTGTTTGCGGGTTCTTACGGTGGTGCTATTTCCCGAATGCCGCGCGCACAAAGCGCTGGGCGAACAGCTTATTAGCGATGTTGATGACATGGCCCAAGAACAGCGCCGAGATGGCGGTGGTCACGCCAAAGCCGCCCAGGTTGTGCATGAGCGCGAGCGACAGAACGAGAGACACGGCGACATGCGAGCAGTCGAACACGACTTTTACGTCGCCAAAGCGGCGTTTAATCTTTTCGGCAATGACCTGCACCAGGCCGTCGGGCGCGTTGGGGACAACGCCCATGTTGACGACGAGACTTACGCCAAATGCAGTGACAGCGAGGGAGAGCAGCATGGTCTCAACCTGTATGGGGAGTGCTGCGGGATGCAGCGGGTTGACCGCCATGAAGAAGTCGGTGAAGCCGCCGATGAGCGTTGAGAAGCACAGCTCGAGCAGGATGCGCGGCTGGAACTCGCGTCGCAAGATAGTGAATTGTGCCACGATGTAGGCGACATAGGTAGCAGTGATCCAAAAGCCGAGCGTCTTGCCCGTGAGCATGGATAGGGTTGTGGCAAGGCACGTGAGCGCGGCGACGCCCAGGCCGGATGCCGTCTGGAGACTCATACCGAGTGCCAGTACTGCAACGCCCGCCAGATACATCAGCATCCTGATGACGGTATGGAACCAATCGATCTTCTCGCCATTCATGATGATGAGCGGTTGCATGTTGCTACCCGTCCTTTCGGTTGTGTGAAAAAACTGACCCGGACCGGCAAAAGAGGGTTATCGGAGGCACTGCTGTTAAAGCAGAAAAGCCGGCCCCACGGTCAGTTGTCTAGGAAGTGTCTCGCTGTGCCGGAATGGGACTGAAGGGCCAGCGAGACGGGAGGAAAGCAAATGACATTGCGTGGGCAATAGGATGCCAAGATGGTAGGGTGCGTCTTAGCATCCTATTGCCCACGCTCGACGAAATCGGTTTCGTTTGAGCCTTAGTATACGCACGGGATTCAATTTGCAAAGAGAAAAACAATAAAAAGTGAACGTTCACCTAATCGTAACAACTCGTTGGCTGTATCATGGCGGTAGTCGATACGAAACCGATTTCGTATCGACTACGCATGCGTTGTATCTGTCCATTATCTGGTGGTGTAAACGAGGGGTTACACCTGCCGCAAAAGCGGCATTCATCATTGTCCAGATTGAAAGGATCACCATGGAACAGCATACCGATTGCTCGTACTGCATGTGCGGGACCGACAACACGCTCGTCGATGCCTTTGGCATCCCCATGCTTGACCTGCCTGCCAGCAAGCTCATCTTGTTTAAGGAGCAGAGTCATAAGGGCCGCGTAATCGTGGCCTCCAAGCAGCACGTCGATGACATCTCCTGCATGTCCGAGGAAGACGCCGCCGCCTTTATGGCCGATGTCCGCCACGTCGCGGCGGCGCTGCACAAGGCGTTCAATCCCGACAAGATTAACTTTGGTGCCTACGGCGACACCATGCATCACCTGCACGTGCATATCGTCCCCAAGTACAAGGACGACCCGTTTGAGTTTGGCGACGTGTTTGCCATGAACCCCGGTCGCGTCACGCTCGAGTCGGCTCAGTACGACGAGATCGCCCAGGCAATTGTCGCCAACCTGTAAGCAAGTAAAAGCTGCTATTTCGAATAGAAGCACTTGGCTTCATTGCCAGTTAAAAGGAGCTTATCTATGAATGCAGGAGTTGTTTCACTCCTTTGGGTGCTGGTGGGCGTAGTCCTGCTGGTCGCCATGATCGTTAAGTTTAAAATCAACAGCATCATTGCGCTTATTCTTTCCGCCATTTTTATCGCCCTTGCCGACGGCATCTCTGTGGGCGACCTTGTCACCACCATGGAAGATGGACTGGGCGGAACGCTTAAGTCGCTTGCGCTGATCATTATCTTTGGCGCAGCCATCGGAAAACTGATGACCGATTCGGGTGCCTCGCAGCAGATTGCCGACACTATCGTTGACAAGCTCGGTATTAAGCTGCTGCCTGTTGCGCTTCTGATCATCGGCGTTATCTTTGGTATGAGCATGTTCTACGAGGTGGCGTTCCTTATCGTTACGCCGCTCGTTATCAGCATCGCCAAAGAGGCCGACATCCCCTATATGCGCCTGATTATCCCGGCTGTTTCTGGTACCACGATGGGCCATTCTCTTTTTCCGCCGCAGCCTGGTCCTATGGCGCTGGTGAGTGCCTTTGGTGCCGAGGTTCCGCCGGTCTACATCTTTGGTCTGGTCGTCACGATTCCGACACTTATCTGCTCTGGCCTTTTGCTGTGCCATTTCATCCCCGGTCTCGATGACATGCCGCTTGGCAATGTTATGAAGCCGGCGGAGCGCAGGCCCGCGGACGAGCTTCCGCCGTTCTGGCTTTCCATTCTGGTGCCGCTGTTCCCGGCAATCATCATGATTGGGGCTTCGATTATCAAGAACACGGTGGGCGAGGGTTGCTTTGCATACGATCTTGCCAGCTGCATCGGTAGCGCAGATATCACTATGCTCATCACGATGATTCTTGCCATGGTTGCGTATGGTTATACGCGCGGCATGGATGGCGGAGAGATCTCTAGCTCTATGTCCGATGCTATCAAGGGCGTCGCGAACGTGCTGCTCGTTATCGGTGCCGGCGGCATCATGAAGCAGGTCATCATTACTTCTGGCGTTGGCGCGACGCTTGCCGACATGGTGAGCCTCATGCCGGTGTCGCCGCTGATTTTGGCTTGGGTGATCACGGTGGTCCTGCGCCTGCTCACCGGCCAGGGTACCGTCTCGGCCATCACCGCCGCCGGCGTCGTGGCACCTATGGTTACGCAGTTTGGCATCAACCCGGTGCTTGCAGTACTGGTCTGCGCCTGCGCATCCAATACCATCACGCCTATGTATGACGGCGGCTACCTGCTGTTCCAGCAGTCGTTTGGCCTGTCGATGAAGGATACCTATAAGACATGGGGCCTGTTGGAGCTCGTCAACTCCGTTGTCGGCCTCATCATGGTTCTGATCCTGAGCCTGTTTATCTAGGCGAGAAACGCATAAGACAAGCGTGCCTCACCGCAAGCCCGCGGACAGTTGCCTATCAAACTGTCCGCGGGCCTTTGCTTTTTATACCAACGGCATGTCGCACCCGTCCCCCCCATAAGTTGCGGTGGAATAGTTCCTGTTTTTGCTGCTGAAGGCTTTGAACAGGAACTATTCCACCGCAACTTATGAGGGGGCGGGGGATGCGATAGTATTGCATGGTGGTATTCGATTAACCGAGGCTTCATCCGAGGGCTTTATGGAACAACACCAGCATTATCAGAGCCTGCAAGACCAGGCATACAACGCATTGCGCTCTAAGATCATCTATGCCGAGCTCAAGCCCGGCACGCGCCTTTCGGCGATTGGTCTGGAAAAGGAGACGGGAATCGGGCGCACGCCCATTCGCGAATCCTTTGTGCGCCTGCGCGAGCAGGAGCTGGTCGAAACACGTCCCAAAAGCGGCACCTACGTTTCTAAGATCAGCATGGAACACGCCGAGAATGCCTGTTTCTTGCGCGAAAAGCTCGAAAGAAGCGTACTCATTAAATGTTGTTCGGCTGCTACGCCCGAGCAAAAGCAGCGGCTTGAGCAGATTCTTGCCGAGTCCGAGTCGCTCGACCATGGCGAAACGCGTCGCTTTTTCGACCTGGACAACCTGTTCCATGAGACGTGTTTTGCGATTGCCGGCCGTCACATGTTGTGGGATTGGATGAAGAGCGTCAATACGCATTTTGAGCGATACAACTGGTTACGTATGGTGTCGCAGGATCTGGACTGGGAGCCGATCCGTGGGCAGCATCGCCGGATTCTCGAGGCCATTAAGAAGGGCGATACTGACACGGCGAGCTATCTGGCCGAGACGCACCTGCACCTGATGCCCGAGGAGCAGGGCCCGGTTATCGCCTTACATCCCGACTATTTTGAGCTGTCCAAAGACTCGGCCATCTAACTCGCCCCCTACATTAGTTGCGGTGAAATGGGGATTGTTTTGCGGCCCTGATGGCGTAAATAGTCCCTATTTCACCGCAAGTGCGAGGCGCTATTGGGGCACGAAAAGGCTGCGGCGTCGCTTGGAGGAAAAGACCGGAAGCAAGGGTCCATTCCTCCAGACGGCGCCGTAGCTATTTTGGTGGCTTGGCTTTTGTCGAAGTGGCTCAGCTGGGCGTGGTCGCCAACCGATCAGGAAAAGCGGCTCGGGGGCGTGTCGCTTCCGTCACGTTCTATCAGCATACAAGACGGTTTTGGTTCTTGTCCGTGACGGAAACGGCGCGCTTCCGAGCCGCTTTAAAAGAAAGGGGGCGAGGTCTAGGGCACGCCCCCTTTCACGATAGAGAGCTAAACCTAGCCGCGGACCTTCTTGACGACGTCCATGGCCTCGCGGGCGATCTGCTCGACCTTGGAGAAGTCGCCGTCGGCAAACAAGGCCGGCTTGACCATCCAGGTGCCACCGCAGGCGATGATGGCGGAGGAGCTCAGGTACTCCTCGACGTTGGCGGTGCTCACGCCGCCGGTGGGCATAAAGCGGTGACCGACAAACGGAGCGGCGAGGGCCTTGATGGTGTTCAGGCCGCCATACTGGGACGCGGGGAAGAACTTGGTGACCTTGAGGCCCAGGTTCTCGGCCGCGGTGACCTCGGAGGGGGTCACGGTGCCGGGCAGCACGGGCAGGTCGATGTCGATGCAGTGCTTCACGACGTCCTCGTTATAACCCGGGGAGACGATGAACTTGGCACCGGCGGCGCGGGCCTGCTCAACCTGCTCGACAGTCAGGACGGTGCCAGCGCCGACGCACATCTCGGGCTCAGCCTCGGCCATAGCGGCGATGCACTCGGCGGCGCAGGCGGTGCGGAAGGTGACCTCGGCGGACTTCATGCCAGCTGCCATAAGGGCGTGGGCGAGCGGAGCGGCGTCCTCGACCTTGTCGAGCACAACGACCGGCACGATGCCCAGGGACTCAAGCGTGGTGTAGAACTGATCGAACATGATGTTCCTTTCGATGTGTGGCGCGCATGCGCGCGTGATTGCCAAATGTGCTGGTCAGGAGCCGATTTTGGATTGGTTATCGGAGGCACTGCTTGGGATTCAAGCAATTCCAAAACCGGCTGCTCGACCAGTCATGTAGGGAATGCCAGGCAAAACCGGAATGGGACTGGTGGTTTTTTCCGGCCGGAGGAATCGGGGAGCGGGCCGCAGGGGTATGGGATTGGAAAGCTGCGGCCCGCGGAATGGAGACGGATTAGCGTGCGACGCGAGTGCCACCGTCGGCGGCTGATGCCACAGCGGCAATCTCGTCAGCAGTCACCAGGTTGGAATCGCCCTTGATGGTGAGCTTGAGGATCGACGCTGCAATCGCGTAGTTGACGGCGTCCTGCGGGTCAAAGTCGTTGGTGAGGGCATGGACGAGGCCGGCGTTGAAAGCGTCGCCGGCGGCAACGCCCTCGAGCACGTGCACGTCGTGAGCAGGGGAGAACCAGTGCTCGCCGCTCTCGGCGTCAAAGAGCATGCCCATCCAGATGGAGCGCTCGACGCAGGAGATGTTGCGGACGACCGAGGCGACCATTTTGCAGCCGTACTCGGCGCAGATCTGACGGGCCATCTCGACGTAGGTGTCGCGCTCCTCGATGCCATGGGCAAGGGAACCAGAGACGCAGGTCATGCCGAGGCCGGCGGGCGCATCCTCGTCGTTGGCGATGCAGATATCGACGAGCGGCAGGAGTTCCTTCATGGTAGCCTGCGACTTCTCGGGCGACCACATCTTGCCGCGATAGTTCACGTCGCACACGGTGGTGATGCCCTTGGCGCGGCAGGCGGCGAGTGCCTCCTTGCAGGCGGCGGCCATCTCATCGGAGACGGCGGGGGTCACGCCGGAGAAATAGAAGACATCGATGCCCTTGAGGATCTCGTCCCAGTCAAAGACGTCGCGTTTGGCCATGTTGATGGCAGAGAACTTGCGGTCGTAGACGCAGCCGTTGCCGCGCTGCGAGGCGCCGACCTCAAACACATAGGAGCCAAGACGGTCGCCCTGACGCACGACGCGCGTTGTGTCGACGCCGTAGGCCTTCAGCGAGCGCAGCGCGCACTCGCCTAGGCGGTTGGCCGGGACAACGGATACGTAAGCGGCCTTGTCGCCTTGGTAGGCCAGGGAAAGAGCGGTGTTGGCCTCGGCGCCACCGTAGCGGACGTCAAACTCGGTTGCCTGCTCAATGCGCAGATGATCTTTGGGCGAGAGCCTCATCATGATTTCGCCGAAGGTAAGAACCGTTTTACCCATGGTCGCGCAGCTCCTTTTTGCTCGTGCGTACACCTTTGATATGGCGTTGGCGCGGAGGTGCCAAGACGGTAGGGTACATCTTTGCACCTCCGCGCCAACGCTTGCCGAAATCGGTTTACGAAATCGGTTTCGTTTCGAGTTGTAGTATACTCACCTACAGCGTTTTGCAAGCGAGATTTTTAAAAAAATGCCTAAAATGGCTCAGACTGCTGACAATTGGGAAACGGGGTGCGCCATGGCGCAGATGAGAATCAAGGACATTGCCGCCGAGGCGGGTGTGAGCCCGGCCACGGTCTCGCGCTATCTCAACAACCGTCCCGGGCAAATGACCGAGGAGACCCGCGCCCGCATCGCCGAGGTCATCGAGCGCACCGGCTATCGCCCACGTGCTGCCGCGCGCAATCTGCGCAGCTCGCGTACCAACCTCATCGGTGTGATCCTGGCCGACATCGCCAACCCGTTCTCCAGCGCTATGCTCGAGGGCCTTTCCGCCAGCGCCGCCGCGCGCGGCTGCTCGCTCATGACGGCCATTAGCGGCAACGACCCCGCTAAGGAGGCCGAGTCGCTCGCCAGACTTATCGATGCTGACGTGGACGGCCTGGTCGTCAACACCTGCGGAGGCAATGACGAGGCGATCGCCGCGGCCGCGGGGCGCCTGCCCGTTGTGCTGCTCGACCGCGACGTTGCCGACGGCGGTGTCGATCTGGTGACATCTAACAACCGTGAGCTGGTCGCCGGCCTGGTAGACGCCTTGACCGCCGCTGGCAGCGAGCGCCTGTGCCTGCTCACCGAGGCAAGCGACGACAGCCCCGTGCGTCGCAAGCGCGCCGAGGCCTTTACCGACGAGCTTTTGCACCGCGGCCTTGCCGGCGAGGTCGTCACCCTGGCCGACGGGGGCGCCACGGGCGTCGGCCGCCTGGACGAGACCATCCGCGGCTATGCAGGTAAAAAGCTCGGCCTCATTGCCGTCAACGGTCTGGTCTTCCTGCGCCTGACCGAGGCGCTGGCACAGTTGGGACCTTCGTTGCCGGCGGGTCTCAAGATCGCAACGTTTGACGACTATCCCTGGAACCACGTGCTCTTTGGCGGTGTGACCACGGCAGCGCAGGACACCCTCGCCATTGCCGAGCGCGTTGTCGAGCGTCTCTCCGAGCGCATCGACATCGTTACCACTACGGTGGGCGATGCCGCAAAGCTCGCCCCCAAGCGCATCGAGGTCCCCGGCCACATCGAACACCGCGCATCGACCTCGCGCTAGTCTGTGTGATAATATATAGACAATGTCATACAGGAGGTATCCATGGCTGCGTCTGTGCTGAGTGTGCGAGTGGACTCGTCAATTAAAGACTCATTTGCCGAACTGTGCGAAGAGCTTGGCATGACTTCGTCTGTTGCGGTCAATATGTTTATGAGGCAGATGCTGCGCGAGCGCTCTCTGCCGTTTGTTCCTTCACTTGGTAAAAGCTCTGCGAGCGAAAGCGCCGCGACGGGCATTTTGGATACTGCCCAGATTGAGTCCGCCGTCCGCGAGGCAGCCAGCTCGATTCCCGCCATCAAGACCGTGATTCTTTTTGGTTCGTATGCCCGTGGCGAGGCGCATGCCGATAGCGATATTGACTTGCGCCTCGAAGTCGATCGCGAGCGGGGCTTTGGTCTTTTCGCGTTGTCGGCGTTTGGCGAGGCGGTTCGCAAAGAAACCGGGAAGCAGGTTGACCTTGTCTCGAGTGACTATCTTGATGACGATCTTGCCGCGGTAATCGAGCGCGAAGGAGTGATTCTTTATGATCGCGCGTAAGTCAGACGGCCTTCGCGCCCAAGAGGTCTTGGAGGCTATCTCCGAAACGAACGAGCGCATCAAGGCTTTTGATATCACTGAGGACCAGTTTCTGCATGCGAATGACGTGCGGACGAGGGCGTTGGCGGACTCCCTTTTGATGCTGTCTCTTATACACATCTCCGAGCCCACGAGACTAGCGCTCATCT
>CABSMS010000011.1 GCA_902478885.1 uncultured Collinsella sp.
ATGGGGTCCTAGCACATGTGCTTTCGTCTGCTTTAATAATTGGCGCAGCATATAGTGCGCTTTGCCTTCTTCTTTTTGCAATAGCGATAACACGTGGAGGGCAAAACTATGCGCATAGCATGCTGGCTGCATTTTTGTCCGCAATGATAATCAACGCCGTATTGGTGATATCGGTTGCGTTGGAGACGATGACCATCTATCGGATTACAGGCAGCGCTGTATTGAGCGGGGCTGCAATCATAATTGGATTTGTCATGAGCCTGACGCTCTACGGAAGCTTCCTTCAGGTGCCTATACCATCCTTGCGATGGGTCTTACTCCTTCCGGGGCCGTACCTTGGAGTCGGATGTGCCCTTGGGTATAGCGATATGGGACAGCTGACGCTTCTGGGATATGGCGTGGCAGCCAGCTGTCTATCGGTATTGATTTACGCTCTCGTGAGCTTTCGTGCCGGGGGTGTGTTCAATGACTCGTCAGATTAGAAGATTCCTCCATTCAGAATGGAAGCATGTGAGCAAATGGGCGTACGCCTTAATCCTGGTAATTTATGCGTACATGGTGGTATTGCAGCTTAATTCTTTCCCGATGTGGTTCTGTAGCCTCCGTGAGAACAGTTTCTTGGGCTTTTTCCCAGACCCGACGCTTCGGCTATCGGCAGAGGATGTCGTTCTATTTGGTAATGCAGAGGTTTTTCGCGGTCTGCTGTTCAACGTAGCCCCGTTGGCTCATGCATTGTACTTTCCGTTTGTCGCGGCTTGTATCGTGCCGCGCTTTGTCAGTTCGGACTTTATTGAGGAACCGTGGGGGCTGTCGGAGGCTCGGGGAGGGAAGCGTGTGTGCGCTATCGTTGCGCGAGTGGTGCTGTCTTCTTTTGCCCTTTTGGGCGCGTTTATCCTGACGAGTGTCGTTTTGTACTGTCTTAACTGCGCAATCGTTTCGGATGCTCAACAGTATTTCAACCTGAATATATTTTGCGATCGACTTCTTCTGGCGAGTGTCGTCTGCCTTGCATACGTGGTCTCTTGCGTGATCGCTGTTTCCTATTTTGGGTCCGGCTTCGGTCCGATTGGCATGCTGTTGCTTGTCAATGTTGTAGCGATCTACATACAGCTCGGGGCCAATTCCATGCTTCCGCTTCCAGCCTCGATGCTCATGTGGATTTGTGGCGTGACCCCGTTGGGGAATGGTCAATGCATCTCGATTTTAATTGACTGCCTAATCAACGTAGCAAGCGTTTTTACCATTTGCTTTACCGTAGACCGATTGCGGTCGAGATTTCTTTGATTGTTTGTGAGGGATAATCATACCGAGCATACCAAATACAGGGGGGGCGGGCACCGTGGCTGGTGTCCGCCCCCCGGCATGGAAGGTTTAAGCCTGCGTGATTCGCGAGCTAGCGGGCCTGCTTAACCTTTGCCGCTGCCTCGACAAACGACTTCCACAGGTTAAAGTCGGTCTCGAGCGTCTGCCAGGTGTACTCGGGATGCCATTGCACGCCCAGGCAGAAGGGTTGGCCTTCGACTTCGATGCACTCGGGCACGCCATCGGTTGCCTTGGCGACCAAGCGCGTGCTTTTACCCAGACGATCGACGCAGCAGTGGTGTGCGGAGTTGGTCTGGATAAGCCTGTGCCCGCCAAGCGCGCGCTCCAGCAACGAGCCCGGCACGACCTCGACGGGATGCACGGGGTCGTTGAGCACGTGGGTATGGCGCCACTGCGTGCGGCCCTCGCGCGCGCCCAGGCTCGGTACGTCCATGCACAGGGTGCCGCCAGTAGCGACATTGAGCAACTGCGTGCCGCGGCAGGTGGTAAAGAGCGGCTTTTTGGCGCGGAGCACCTCGCCGACCAGCTTAAACTCAAAGCTATCGCGGATCTCGCAGCAGAGGGTGGGATCGTAGGGTCGATCATCGCCCCAACGTTTGGGATTGACATCAGGGCCGCCGGGAATGGCGATGCCGTCGGCGATATCGACGTAATGACGGATGACCTCAATGTCCTCGGTGATGGACATCTGCAGCGGCAGGCCGCCGGCGGCAAGGATGGCATCGACAAAGACACTTGCGATTTCCTCGTTGGGGGAGAGCGTCTCGCTTAAAAACGGCTTTGCATCTTCCCAACGCGGCGCGACGAGGATGAGCGGACGGTCGGCGGGGGCAACGTCGACGTGCGGGGTATAGGACGAGGAAGTACGAGTTCCGATCATAGGTGTAACTTTCGAGTTTGGATGGTCATGGCGAGCGAACATGGCAATTGGGTTAGTGGCCCTTGATGGAGTTGAGGAAGTCCTGGGCGCGCTTGGTCTGGGGGTGGTCGAAGAACTCGTCGGGCGTGCCGGTTTCCACGATCTGGCCGTCGGCCATAAAGACGACGCGGTCGGCCACGCGGCGGGCAAAGTTCATCTCGTGCGTAATGACGATCATCGTCATGCCCTGCTGGGCCAAGCGCACCATGACCTCGAGCACCTCGTTGATCATTTCGGGGTCAAGGGCGCTCGTGGGCTCGTCAAAAAGCATGGCCTTGGGCTGCATGGCGAGTGAACGGGCGATGGCCACGCGCTGCTGCTGGCCGCCCGAAAGCTGTGCGGGCACCTTGTCGGCCTGCTCGGCCACGCCCACGCGGCTCAGCAGGTCCATGGCGCGCTCACGAGCCTCCTCCTTGGACACGCCCAGCACGTCGACCGGCCCCAACATGACGTTCTGCAGTACGGTCATATGTGCGAACAGGTTGAACTGTTGAAACACCATGCCCAACTCGGCGCGCATGCGGGCAAGATCCTTGCCTTCCTGCGGCAGGGGCTCGCCTTCGATGAGGATCTCGCCCGAGTCGATGATTTCCAGACGGTTGATAGTGCGGCACATGGTCGACTTGCCCGAGCCCGAGGGACCGATCACAACGACGACCTCGCCGCGGTCGACCGAGAGATTGATGTCGTTGAGGACGTGTAGATCGCCATAGTGCTTATCGACGTGTCTGAGCTCGATCAACGGCTGATTGCCGGTGGAAGAGGTGCTCTGTGCCATGGTGCTCGGCTCCTTATGACTCGAAATGGTAAAGCGTTAGCGGATGATGGTCGCGCCGGTCTTGTGCGAAACGTAGATGGCGGCCTTGTTGATCGCGACGTTGATGAGGATGTAGATGACCGCGATTACCAGGTAGACCGACACGAGGGCGTCGTAGTTGGTAATGAGCACACGGGCATTTTGCATGAGGTCGGGGTAGCTCACCACATAGGCGACGGTGGTGTCTTTGACTACGACCACAAGCTGCGAAATCAACGACGGAATGATAAACCGAATAGCCTGCGGCAACACGATTTTAAAGGTGATTTTGGCCTTGGAGAGACCGAGCGCCTGGGCTGCCTCGACCTGACCGCGCGGCACGGCATTGACGCCGGCGCGGAAAATCTCGGCCAGCACGCCGGCCGCAGCGAGCGCGACAGGCAGTGTGAGCATCCAAAATGACGGTAGCGCGATCTTGTACTGGGGCAGCACCAAAAAGAAGAAGTAGATGAACAGCAGGCTCGGCACGCCGCGGAAGAAATCGGTGAGCACACGGCAGACCAGCTGTAACGGCTTGATGCCGCTGGTACGGCCGAGCATAAGGGCTAAGCCCAGTACCAGTGCAATGACGCCGGCGGTGAGTGCAACTTTAACGGTGCCCTCAAAGCCGGCAAGCAAGAACTTCCAGGTGGTTAAGTGCGTAAAGAAATACCAATAGTGGACCGAAAGCTGGCCGGTCACATAAAAGCGCTGCAGTACCAGGACGGCGAGCGCGGCGACGGCAACAAGCGAGATGGCGGTGCCGATGCGAATCTTGGCGCGCATCTTGGGGCCGGGAGCCTCGTAGAGCGCATCGCGCATGGTAAGCGCGGAGGTGGAGTGCTTGCTCATCGGAGGATCCTCACCTTCTTATCGATGTAGTTGCCAATGTGGCTCACCACAAAGGCCGTGCCCAGGTAGCCGAGCGCCGAGATAAAGAACGCGGCGACGCCGCCGAGCGAGCGCGTGTTGATGTAGCTCACCACGCCAGTGAGCTCCTGCGGTTTAAGCGGCACCTGACTGCCGAGCGCGGTGGTAAGCATGACGGCGATAAAGAGGTTGGTCATGGGCAGTACGCTCGAGCGCAGCGCCTGCGGAATCACGATCTTGGCGAGGATACGGCTGAAGCTCATGCCGAGCGAGCGGGCGGCTTCCACCTGGCCGACGCCGACGGTGTTGATGCCACTCATAAAGTTCTCGGAGCCAAAGGCCGAGCCCAAAAAGACCGTGGCGACGATAACGCAGGTGCGGTAGGGCAGGACGACCTTGAGCGGTGGCAGTGCGTAGACGACGATGATGAGCAGCGCGATGCCGGGGATGTTACGGAAGACCTGGACATACAGGTCGCCAAAGATGCGCAGCGGCTTGAGCGGCGACACGCGCATCACAGTGACGGCGACGGCCAGCACCATGGCGATGGCAAACGACTCAAGCGTCATGCCCCAGGTTGCTAGCAGCGCGTCGATATAGTTCTGGCCATAGAGCGACCAGAGCTCGGAGAGACTCATGCGGACCTCCTGCCGATAAGGAAAGGGGCTCCCGTGTGTACGGAAGCCCCGACAACTCAGTGAGGAAACAGTTTACCGCAATAAAGCGCATCATGCGTTTCCATATGGTTTCGTTGCGGCCGTTACCAGGCTCGCTGCCTAGGCGCCGATCTCGGGCAGCTCGGGAACATTGGTGTCGCCCGTACGGTCGCCGATGCAGATCTGCCACAGCTCGGTCCAGGTACCGTCGTCCTCGATCTTCTTAAGGAAGTCGTTGACAAAGGCGACGCCGTCGGAATCGAGCGGCAGGCCGATGCCGTAGGGCTCCTTGCTGCCGAAGGGCTTGCCGGCGATCTTGTACTTACCGGGCTCGCGGACCAGGGCGCTCTGCTGCATGTTGTTATCGATGACGTAGGCGTCAACGCGGCCCTGCTGGAGTGCCTGGCGGGCCTCCTCGTCGGTCTTGAACTCCTGCTGGCTGGCCTTGGGGGCGAACTCCTCCAGGATGGCGGGGCCGTTGGAGCCGGACTGGACGGCGACGTTCTTGTCGGCCAGGTCGTCGACGCTCTTGATGTCGTCGTTATCGGCGAGCACCAGGATGGCCTGCTGGGTGTAGTAGTAGGGGCCGGCAAAGGAGACGAGCTTCTTGCGCTCGTCGGTGATGGTGTAGGTGGCAAAGACGGCGTCGACCTGGCCGTTCTGCAGGACGGACTCGCGCGTGTCCGAGGTCACCTGGGTGATCTCGACCTTGTTCTCGCCCAGGATGTAGTTGGACAGAAGCTGCGCGATACCGGCATCGAAGCCACGGGTCTGACCGTCTTTTTCGTTGAGGAGGGAGAAGAGCGTGGAGGTCTGAACGCCACCGATCTTAAAGACGCCGGCGTCCTTGACGGCCGTCGCCCAGGTGCTGGCGGCGATGGCGTCGTCATCGGCCTTGGGGCCGTCGTTGACGAGCTTGTCGAATGCCTTGGCATCGAGCGTGGTGGAAGCCTCGGTATCCTCGGAGCCCTTTGAGGAGCCGGCGGCGGAACCCTTGTCGGCCTCGGCGCTGGTGTCGGAGCAGCCGGCAAGACCAAGGCCGGCGACGGTTGCGAAGGTGGCGGCAACGAAGCCGCGGCGGTCGAGAACGACCTGCTGGGAGAGGTTCTTGCTCATGGTAGAACACCTTTCTCAATAAAATCCCTAGCGGTTGAGTAGAGTTATACCCTATTGCGCTCAGACGGGTCAACACGAAATAACTCAGAAACATACTTACCTTATGGGTAATTCTACCTACCAAAAAGGGACAGGCACCTTTGTGGTGGTTCTGGCCGATGCGGTGGCATGCCTTGCTGCTTTGTCTCAATCTGTAACATCTGCGGCCGTTTTTGCCGAGTAACTGTTACAGATTGAGATTTTCTCTTCAGGGGGATTCGAATGTCTCGATCTGTAACATCTGGACGGACAAAAGGTCTCTATCTGTTACAGATCGAGACAAACGTCGGGGACTAAGATGTCTTGTCTCGATCTGTAACAGGTAGACGGGAATTCGGGCCCTAGATGTTACAGATTGAGATAATCGCGTCGCGAAAATAAAAACCTCCGCAGGGATGCTTCCCTTGCGGAGGTTTTCTTACTCGTTGAGTAGCCTTGCAGCTTCGGCGGCCATGTTCTCGACCGTCATGCCGTTCTGAGCGAGCAGCTCGTTGGGGTCGTAGCGGTCGGGGAAGCCCTTGGCGATGCCAAAGGTGCGCGTGCGCACGGGCATGCAGGCCAGGTAGCACGCCACGCGCTCGCCCCAGCCGCCGTCCAAGATGCCGTCCTCGAGGGTGACGACAACGCGATGCTCGGCGGCAAGGCTGTCGAGGAACTCGTGGTCGAGCTCGGTTGCAAAGCGCGGGTTGACGAGCGTGGCCTCGATACCGTACTCGGCAGTCAGACGGTTTGCCACGCGCTCGCCCAGCTCAAAGAAATCGCCAAGCGCGAGCACGGCAACGTCGCGACCCCGGCGTACCACGTTGTAGCGAACGGCGCTATAGTCGGTGTCCTCGGCGGGCGCCAAATCGGGGCGGCTAACCAGGCCGATGCCCGGTACGCGGATCGCCACGGGATGCTCGCGGTGGTCGAGCGACCAGCTCAGCATGGACAGATATTCCTCCATGCAGGCCGGCGCCAAGTAGCGCATGTTGGGAAGACCGCCTAGCATGGAAATATCAAAGAACGAGAGGTGCGTCTCGGACGTGGTGCCAAAGATTGACGCGCCAAACACCAGGATGGTCGCCGGGGCGTCGTTGAGGCACAGGTCGTGCCACAGCTCGTCGTAGGCGCGCTGCAAAAACGTGCCGTACACACCAAAGACTGGCTTGGCGCCCGAGCGAGCAAGCGCGGTGGCAAAGGTCACGGCGTGCTCCTCGGCAATGCCCACATCGACGAACTGTTTGCCGGCGGCAGCGCGAAGCTCGGGTGTAAAGCCCATGATGTAGGGTGTGGCGGCCGTGATGCCCACGACCTGCGGATCGCGCTCGATGACGGCACTGAGCGCTTCGCCCGTAATGTCGGCATAGGTGCGCGGCGCGGGCTCGCTCGGATGGCCCGGGCAAAGCTTGCGCCCAGTCGCCATGTCAAACGGACCCACGTGGTGCCAGCGTTCGGGGTCGCTCTGGGCCGGCTCAAAGCCCTTGCCCTTGGCGGTGGAGACGTGCAGCACGATGGGATGATCGATATTGCGCAGTTCCTGCAACGCGTCGACGAGGGCCAACACGTCGTTACCGGCGTCCAGATAGCGGTAGTCGAGCCCCATCGCGCGGAAAACGTTGCGCTCACAGGTACCGTTGCTGGCTCGCAGCTCGGCCAGATTGCGATACAGGCCGCCATGGTTCTCGGCAATGGACTGGTCGTTATCGTTGACGATGATGATCAGGTTGCTATCGAGTTCGGCGGCATTGTTAAAGCCCTCAAACGCCAGGCCGCCCGAAAGCGAGCCGTCGCCAATGATGGTGATGACGTTGTACGTATCGCCCGCCAGGTCACGAGCGTGCGCCAGGCCGCAGCCCAGGCTCACCGACGTGGAGGTATGGCCCATGGCGAACAGGTCGTGCTCGGACTCGTCGGGATTGGCAAAGCCAGAAGCCTCACCATAACGCTCCGGATCGATATAAGTGTACGCGCGCCCGGTCAGCGCCTTGTGGGCGTAGGTCTGGTGCGAAACGTCAAAGACAATCTTGTCGATGGGGGAGTTAAATACGCGATGAAGCGCAACCGTAAGCTCAACGACGCCCAAGTTGGGGGCAACGTGCCCGCCGACGGCGGCGGAGCTTTCGAGGATTGCCTGACGGATCTCGCCGCAGAGCAGCGGAAGCTCGGCGCGGTCGAGAGCCTTGACGTCCTCGGGCGTTGTCGTTTGCGTAAGCAGCATCGTTGTGGGTTACTCCATGCGAATCGTGCGCCGGCACTCCCTCGGCCGGCACAATTGCACAAGACAGTCTCGCACATTTTGGCGTTTGATATGTGACGGCGGCGCGGTAATTCGCCAACTGGTGGGGCAAAACGTTTTGTCCGATGCCATACTGATATGTTCCATGATGTTTTTATCGATTGTGCACAGGCCGTGGCTTGTCGCCGTGAGTCGCTGGAAGGAGGCAGCATGTCCGATACCGTTCGTGCCGAGAAAATCGCGCACGAGGTCGACTATGCCGCCCGCCAGCTGGCCCAGGCGGGCCGCTTGGACCTGACGCACGAGTTTATCCAGCATGGCGACGTGACGGTCTATGCACATGTGACTTCAGTAGCGCGGGCGAGCCTGTCCTTTGCCGAGCGCTTGGGCCGTGCTGGCATTTCGGTCGACCGTGCTTCGTTGCTGCGCGGAGCCCTGCTGCACGATTACTTTCTCTATGACTGGCACGATCCCGACCCAAGCCATCGGCTGCATGGCTTTCGCCACCCGTTTTTTGCCCTGGCGCGTGCGGAGGAAGATTTTGAGCTGACGTCGCGCGAGCGGAATATTATCGTGCGGCATATGTTTCCGCTGGTGCCGGTGCCGCCGACGTGTCGTGAGGCATGGATTGTGTGCCTGGCAGACAAATGGTGTGCTCTGCGCGAGACGGTCGCCGGCCGTCTGTCGCGCAAGGATGAGGCGGACGATAGCGCGAGCAAAGCATCGAGTGAAAAGAGGAGAGGGTAGACGGTGGAAACCGCGATTGATATGGCGTTTGGCGGCGTGACGCTCGCCGCCTGTCCGCTCTCGGCACTGGTGCTCTCGTTTGCCTTTTACGGGTTTTGCGGCTGGACATGGGAGTCGACAGTATGCGCCATGCTCAATCACGGACGTTTCGCCAACAGTGGATTTTTGCTGGGGCCGTGTTGCCCTATCTATGGTGTGGGCGGCATAGCCTGCTGGCTGCTGTTGCGTGGGATTCCGGATGCCTCGAGCCAGTTTGTCGCTGCAGCGCTCGTATGCAGCGTGATTGAGTACAGCGTAGGCGTGCTGTTGGAAAAAACAACGGGCGCTCGCTTTTGGGACTATTCGCACCTGCCGTTTAACCTGCACGGACGCATCTGCCTGTACTGGGCATGCGCGTTTGGCCTGGGTGCGTTGTGTATTTGTCGTTTAGTGGAGCCGGCATTGCTGGGACTGCTTGGCTATCTGCCGGTGCTGATTGTGCGGCTGTCCGCCTTTATCGTCGCGGTCGCGATGATGGTCGACGCGGTGTGCTCGTTGGCGAGCTGGCGGCGTCTGTCTGATCAGCTGGAGCGCGTCCGGGCCGACCTTGCCGACCGCATCAATGAGTCGCTTGCCGATGCCTCGGACTCAATGCTCGAACGTATTCCCGATTCGGCGATCGACTCGGTGGCACAGACGCATATCCGCAGCCGTGCCGTTAACGCATGGCTGGCGGAGCTGGGCGACGCGACGCTCGATGCCCTTCGTGAGAAGGCTTCGATGCCGACATTTATCTCGGATGGTGCTCGCGGCCTGGCGCTTGCCGCCCGCCGCGTGGCCGATGCCGCGCCGAGCATGCCGCGTCCGTCGCTCAGTCGCCGCCTTGCCGGCAAGCGCATGAGCCGTCCGGTGCCGAGCGTGTCACTCAGCCGCCGCGACCTACGCTTCTTTAACGCCTTCCCGCGCTTGCGCATCAATCGCTACGAAGGTGTCATTCGAGCCACCGACCTGCGCGACCGCGCCCACGAGCTGTTTCGGCGCTAGTCGGGACGGGCGCGCTCACGGCTCCCTTGCTCGCGTATTTCCCGTTCGTTTCGCACCCGTTGCCGTGCCGTTTCCAAGATTGCGGCACCGTTTCCATTCGACAACGCAGCGTTTAACAGCGCCGTATCTGGTCTACACCAGTTGCCCCTCAGCCGCATCATGGGCGCCGACAACGTTCATGCGACCAAGGGGGAGCGAATGTACGATACGGGATCGACAACGTTTATGCTCATCTGCACCATGCTCGTGTTTTTAATGACACCGGGTCTGGCGTTTTCCTATGGCGGCCTGTCCAGGCGCAAAAATGTCATCAACACCATGCTCATGTGCTTTGGCGCCATTGGCCTGGTCGGTGTGCTGTGGATTGTTGCCGGCTGGTCGCTGGCCTACGGCGGCGACGGTTCCAGTCCGTTTATTGGAGGCCTTGACCAGCTGCTGTGCCTGCCGGTGCTCAACCAGGTGCTGCAGACGGCCGAGGGCAACGCCGCGGACGGTGCCGTCTACCCTCAGATCATCAACATTGCCTTCCAGATGGCATTTGCCATGATCACGGCTGCTATCGTCACGGGTAGCCTGGCAGGTCGCGTTAAGTTTGGCGCTATGGCGGCCTTCTTAGGCATTTGGCTGCTCGTGGTCTATGCGCCGCTCGCCCACATGGTCTGGGGCGGTGATGGCTCCTTTATCGGCGACATCATCGGCGCACTCGACTTTGCTGGCGGCGACGTGGTACACATTTCGTCCGGTCTTACCGGCCTGATTCTCTGCTTAATGCTCGGCCGTCGTCGCGGTTTTGGCATGGTGAGCTACCGTCCGCATAACGTGCCGTTTGTGGCGCTGGGCGCCGGGCTGCTTTGGTTTGGCTGGTTTGGCTTTAACGGCGGCAGCGAGTTTAAGGCCGACGCCGTGGCGGCGCTTGCCATCCTCAACACCGTGACGGCCAGCGCAGCGGGCATGGTCTCGTGGCTTGCCGTCGAGCGCGTGCACACCGGTCGCCCCACGCTGGTGGGTGCCAGCACCGGTCTGGTCGCGGGCCTCGTGGTGGTCACGCCCGGTGCGGGCTTTGTCGAGCCGTGGGCAGCGCTGGTCATGGGTCTGATCGTGTCTCCCGTTTGCTATTTGGCCATCAGTCATCTTAAGGCCAAGTTTGGCTACGATGACGCACTCGACGCGTTTGGCTGCCACGGTATCGGCGGCATCTTGGGCGGCGTGCTCACGGGCCTGTTCTGCGTGCCGGAGCTCTCGTGGACCGGCAAGGGCGGCCTGTTCTACACGGGCGACGTGTCGCTGCTCATCTCGCAGATCTTGGGCATTGTGGTGACGGTCGCTATTGTACTGGTGCTCGATTTGGTGATCGCCGCGGTGGTCAAGGCGCTGTTCCACGGCAGCCTGCGCGTGGACGAGGCCGACGAGGCGTTGGGGCTGGACGCGAGTCAGCACGGCGAGAGCGCGTATCCCTCCTTCTCGGGACTCGATTAGCAGCTTCCCCAAGCACCGCACCTCGGCCTTCAATCGTCGTTTGCGTACCTTAAGTACGCGGCACTCCTCTTTCAGGCCGATCTGCGGCACTTGGGAAACCTGCTAAGACCAGTCAGTTGAACTTTTTTGATTTCTGAGGTTAGTTTGCGGCACTTGGAAAACCCGCGTCTCATGTAAAGGGATACGTTGATTATTGAGAGGAATTCACTATGAAGAAGATTACGGCGATCGTTCGTGCCGAGAAGCTTGAGGTTCTTAAAGACGCGCTGTTTGCTGCCGATGTTCGTGGCATGACTATCAACCAGGTGCAGGGGTGCGGTGCGCAACATGGCTGGAAGGAATACGTGCGCGGCAACGAGTTGCTTGTCAACACAATCCCTAAGGTACAGTTCACCCTCATCTGCGCCGATGAACATGTTGATGGCATTGTCGACATCATCTGTAACGCCGCACGCACCGGTGCCGTTGGAGACGGCAAGATTTGGGTCGAACCGGTCGAGGAAGTTATCCGCATCCGTACCGGCGAACACGGCCCCGCCGCGGTGTAGAACCGACCGTTTGCCATCCGCAACGTTAAAATATCGCAGTGAGGCATAAGGCTTGCGTTGCGGATGGGCGGATTATGGGTCGCAATAAATATCCCGAAGAGACGGTCGCGAAGATTCTCGACGCGGCGCTGGAGCTATTCTGCGCACAGGGTTATGAGGGAACGAGCATCCAGGATATCGTTGACCGTCTCGATGGCATGACCAAGGGCGCTATCTATCATCACTTCAAGAGCAAAGAAGAGATTTTCAACGCCGCGTTTGATCGAGCGATGGCTCCGATTGTTGAACGCCGCCGCGCGACGCTCGGTGCTGGCAATATGACGGGCGCCCAAAAGCTCAAGCGACTTTATGCGCCTGAGTCTGTCGTACCACAAATTGAGCTTTGGGCGCGCATACATCCTGCGGCGGATCCGGTAAAGAGTTCGCGTCTGCTGGCGATGCAGTATCAGAGTTCGTTTGACGAGTCGGCCGATGGATATCTCTTGCCGGTAATCGAGGAAGGCGTCGCCGACGGCTCCATTGCGTGCGAATGCCCGCGCGAAGCAGCAGAGGCCGTATCGTTGCTAGCGAATCTTTGGCTGCTGCCATTGTTCCGTCCGCTCGAGCCCAAGGAGCGAATGCTCGCTCGCGCACAATGTTTGGTGCAGATGGCGGCCGCGGTGGGGCTCGATTTGGGTAATGAAGTGCTTCAGACAACGGCGCAGATTTGGGACGTATGGGACCGCGCCGGGTGGTAATATAGATACCAACGGTATGTAATAGATTTAAGAGGGCGACTAAGGCCGCCCTTTTCAAGTCAATAATTACATACTAACGGTATGTATAGGGAACGGACTTATGGCTGGACTGAGAGACGTCAGCGTCTTGTTGGAACCAAAAACAGTGCGGTCAATCAGGCTCGCGGAGCTTCTGGTTGCGCAACTGTGCACGTATTCGATGCTGTCGGCGCTGTGCTTTGCGTATCCACTTTACTTGTTCGATTGCAGTGGATCGTCAACGTTATATGGCGTCGTCGTGGCGATAGCGTTCATACCCGGCGTACTCGCAACTCCGGTTGGCGGAATCTTGGCGGATAGGGGAAGACATCGCGAGGTTCTCGTGTCCCTCGGCATTGCTCTGATGGCTGCATCACTGCTGTCTATCCCCATGAAGCACTCATTGCCTCTTGCGGGCGTCGTAGTAGCGATACTTTGTGTTCAATATGGTGTTCAATCGCTGCTAAAGCCAATGCTTCAAATTGAGACGGTGCGCATGACGGGCCCAGAAAAGGTTGAGCGTGCCACTGCGTTGGTCTCGCAGATAACCATGGCGAGCAATATCTTGGGGCCTGTAGTCGGGACGGCAGTCTATGGGTGCTTTGGTATCGATGCTCTATGCGAAACCGCGGCGTTGACGTTTGCGATGTCAGCCCTGCTGTTCGGGGGCGCACTCAAGCGAAATGCCTCACCTGGAATGACGGGGGACAGTATGACTTGCTCGACATGCCGAAACAATTTTCGGGAATCGATTCGGTATCTGTTGCAAAATGCATCATTGGTCGCCGTGATTTTGCTTGCGGCCGTTTTAAACCTTGCGTTGGTTGGGCTAACGATTGGCGCTCCCATTATTGTTACAAAGCATCTCGGCATGCAATCGTCCTACGTTGGGATAGTTGAGGTGGCTATGGGCTTGGGTGGTCTTGCCGGCAGTGGCTTGGTCGGCATTTGGCCGCATCGTTTTTCTTTCAATGGCATATGTCGATATGTTGTGATGATCTGTTTTGGAGTCGCACCGATCATTGTCACGCTACTGTTCGGCGCAGATGCATACGTGTTCACCGTGTTTGCGGTTGGTTCGGCATGGGTCATGGTGTGGGCAAGCATTGCGTCGGTTGAAATCATCGCGTTTGTTCAGCAGGCAGCGCCGACTGAGCTCTGCGGAAAAGTGCTTTCGGTCGTTTACATGGTCCTTTCCTGCGCAATACCTATCGGCCAATTGACGTACGGGGTTGCATATGATCGATGGACACCGGCGATTGTATTCGCAGGCATGTTGGCGGTGCTGACGCTGACGTTGGCGCTGTTTTATCGGCTGAAAAGTCGCTCGTAACGATTGATTTAACGCACTGGGGCACTGTGGCTTTGCGGGAGCGAATGTCCCGGCGCGTTGGAGCGCCCTTGCATGGGCGCGCTCGTTCTCGTCTACAATATCGTGCAGACGAAGGAGAGGCGCGCCCATGATCAAGATGTTCGCGAGTGACTTAGACGGAACGCTACTGAACGCCCTGCACGAGGCAGATGGGACCATCCGCCGCGCCATTCGCGAGCTAACCGAGGCTGGTCTGCATGTGGTTCCCGCGACCGGACGCTCGACGCTGCCGATCGGCGAGCATGGCTTTACGGGCCTGGCGCTTGACGCCTGCTGCTCTAACGGCTCCATCGTGCGTGACAGTCATGGTGAGGTGCTCAAGACCTGGACCATCGATCCGCAGGTCACCGAGGAGTTGCTCAAGGAGTTTCCGGATATCTGTTTTGACTGCTCCACGCCCGACGGCATGTTCTCGAGCGGATCGTTCGAGATGCACCAGGCGGGCTTTAAAAAGGACAGTCCTATCAAGCGCATCGTGATGCGCGGTATGCGTGCACGTGGCGGGTATCACGAGGAGCAGTATTTCGACCAGTCGATCGGCGACATCTTGCGCCACGATGTGTGCAAGATCAACTGCCGCGTGACCTCGCCCGAGCTGGAGCGCGACCTTAAGGCATATTTGGCCGAGCGATCGGACCGCGTGGTCAACGCGCCGTTCGATCCGGTGATGTTCGAGATCACGGACGTGGCGTGCAACAAGGGCGAGAGCGTGGCCTGGCTGGCGGGCTACTACGGTATTGCCGAGGACGAGGTCGCGGTCTACGGCGACGGCGGCAACGACATTGCCATGCTCAAGCGTTTCCGCCACAGCTACGCGACCAAAAACGCTAGCGATGCAGCGAAGGCCGCCGCGAGTGCGACCATCGGCAGCTGCATGACCCACGCCGTTCCCAAGCACATGCTCGCCACCATGCACAAGCAAAACTCTCGCACTATCATCGAATAATGTGACAAAGGGGCTGTCCTTTTGTCGCGCGGAGGGGGCCTGTGTTCTTGGAATACGAACATATATTCGTATATATAACTAGGCTCTGGTAGAATCGGTATTGTTGACGGCAGTTCCATGTGCCGGGCAGCGCCCTCCATCTGATGGGAGGTGATGCCCATGACCGATTTGATTGATTTCGTGAGACTTCTGACCGCTTTGGTCTCGTTCTTCACGGCGCTCGTCGGGCTTTCCGAGGCACTCAAGCAGCGTTCGAAGCGCAACAGAAGGGGTCGCCGCCGCTAAGGCGTTGACCCCCTAATGCAAACAACGGCGCTGCCCAGCTAGCTACAACTTGGGCTGCCGTCGACACTATTCTACCCACGAATGACTTTTTGGACAATTGGTAACGCCGCTTCAAAAGCCAGGCACAACTGGCACAACCTAGGCGGTCGCTGAATGCGACAAAGGGACTGCCCCTTTGTCACATCCAAAATATTGCCTTTACGTGTTGATGCACACGGTGTGCAATAATACTCGCACTGTGCAATAGCGCACAGGCTGAGTAACAAGGAGGACGCTTGTCCCAGCTCGAGAAATGCGATCGCCGGTCCCTTCGCTCGCAGCGTGCCCTTCGCCAGGCACTTGCCAGCGAGCTTGCCGAAAGTGGCGACCTTTCGCGTATTAATGTCGCGTCGCTCACCGAGCGCGCTGGCCTTACGCGCCGCACGTTCTATTCGCACTACCGCGATATTCCCGACTTTATCAATCAAATCGAGGACGGCTTGCTGGCTGAGATCCGTGAGCGCATTGAGCTCATCACCGCAGCTCAGCTGCCCGATCTCTATCACAACATCGATGAGCTCGAGCCGGCGCCCGGTTCGGTTGAGCTGCTGCGTTATCTTGCGGCCAACCGCGACTTAATCGGTGCGCTGCTGGGTCCGGGCGGCGACCAGGCCTTCATTAAAAGGATTATCGATACCGCGCGTGAGGCCGTGGTGCCTCGTGCGCAGACAGGCATTTTGGGCCTGGCGCTGGGCACGTTCTTTGACTACTACGTCACCTACGTCGTGAGTGCCGAGGTCGGTCTGATTCAGCGCTGGTTTGAGCGTGGGCTCACCGAATCGCCCGAGGCCATGGCGCGCATTATGACGGTTATCGCCTTTGTGCGTCCCGGCGACCTATATGGCCAACCCATCGATATCAACGTGCCGGAATACGGCTTAAAGCTATTGAACCTGCAGCTCGAGGACGCGGCCGACACCGCCGCAACCGTCGAGTCCAACAACTAAGAGGAGAGACAGATGAGCAAACTCGTCGAGGGCATTAAGGACCGCATGGTCGCTGCCGCACGTGAGGCCGCGCCCACCGTGGTGGACGCCGCGCAGAAGGCCGCGACCGCGGCTGCCGAGAAGGTTGCCGAGGCTGTTGCCGAGGCCAAGAATGCGGCGGGGGAGACGCTTGCCGCCGATGCAGCCACGCCCAACGTTGCCGAGTCCGTAACCGCCACCGCCGCTCAGGCCCCCGAAGGCGCGATCTTCAACCCCGAGGCCGCCCGCGGCAACCTGCACCTGGGCATTGACGTGGGCTCCACCACCGTTAAGCTCGCTGTGCTCAACGACGACAACCAGATTGTCTACGCCAAGTACCAGCGTCACCACACCGACGTCCGCGCTTGTGCCCGCGACTTGTTCGAGGGTGCCGCGACCGTGCTGCCGACGGCCCAAATGACCTGCGCCATTACCGGCTCGGGCGGCCTGCTGCTGTCCCAGTGGCTCGACCTGGAGTTTGTTCAGGAGGTCATCGCCAGCAAACGCGCCGTCGAGACCCTTATCCCGGCCACCGATGTCGCCATCGAGCTGGGCGGCGAGGACGCCAAGATCATCTACTTCGACAACGGCATCGAGCAGCGCATGAACGGTACCTGCGCCGGCGGTACGGGCGCGTTCATCGACCAGATGGCAACCCTGCTGCACACCGACGCCAGTGGCCTCAACGAGCTCGCGGCCAACGCCACCACCATCTATCCCATCGCCAGCCGCTGCGGCGTCTTTGCCAAGACTGACGTGCAGCCGCTGCTCAACGAGGGCGCCCGCCCCGAGGACGTGGCTGCCTCCATCTTCCAGGCTGTCGTGACCCAGACCATCTCGGGCCTGGCGTGCGGCCGTCCCATCCGCGGCAACGTCGCCTTCCTGGGCGGCCCGCTGCAGTACCTCTCCGAGCTGCGTCACCGCTTCTACCTCACGCTCAACCTGGACGAGGAGCACCGCATTGTGCCCCAAAACGCTCACCTGTTTGTGGCGAGCGGCGCCGCCATGGCGCACGAGTCCAACAAGCTCAGCACGTTCCCGCAGCTCATCGAGGCCATCGATGCCCTGGGTGACACGCAGGGTGCCGAGGTCGAGCGTCTGGATCCGCTCTTTGCCACTGACGAGGACTTTGCCGAGTTCAAAACCCGCCACGACCAGGAAGTCGTCCCCAAGGGCAAGCTCGAAGGCTACACCGGCCGTGTGTTCATTGGCATCGATGCCGGTTCCACCACCATGAAGGCCGCGCTCGTGGGCGAGGACGGTCAGCTGCTGCACACCTGGTACGGCAACAACAACGGCGACATCCTGGGTACGGCCAAGGTCATCATGGCCGATTTCTACAACCACATTCCCGCCGGCTGCACCATCGGCCACGTGACCACCACCGGCTACGGCGAGGCGCTGCTCATCGAGGCCCTCAAGGCCGACTCCGGCGAGATCGAGACCGTCGCGCACCTGCGCGGCGCCAAGGCGTTCCTGCCCGGCGTCGAGTTCATTCTGGACATCGGCGGCCAGGACATGAAGTGCCTGCGCGTCAAGGACGGCGTCATCGAGCACATCATGCTCAACGAGGCCTGCTCGTCGGGCTGCGGCAGCTTTATCGAGAGTTTCGCCGTGTCTATGAACATGGACGTGCGCGCGTTCGCCGACGCCGCCATCCATGCCAAGGCCCCGGTCGACCTGGGCAGCCGCTGTACGGTCTTTATGAACTCGCGCGTCAAGCAGGCGCAAAAGGAAGGCGCCACGGTGGGCGACATCGCGGCCGGCCTGTCCTATTCCGTCATCAAGAATGCCCTGTTCAAGGTCATTAAGCTGCGCGACCCCAAGGAGATCGGCAGCCAGGTGATCGTCCAGGGCGGCACCTTTATGTCCGATGCCACGCTGCGTGCGTTTGAGCAGCTCACTGGCGTTCACGCCGTGCGTCCCGACATCGCCGGCTGCATGGGCGCCTATGGTGCGGCCTTGCTCGCCCGCGATCGCGCCGGCGCCGACGGCACTTCGACTATCCTTTCGGCCGAGGACATCGCGCACCTCACCGTGACGCAAAAACATGTCCGCTGCGGCCGTTGCTCCAACAACTGCCAGCTCACCGTTAACGACTTTGGCGGCGGCAGGCGCTTCATTACCGGCAACCGCTGCGAGAAGGGCGCTGGCCACAAAAAGCAGAAGACCGAGGCCCCCAACCTCTTCAAAAAGAAAAACGAGCTGCTCTTTAACCGCGAGGTCCTGAGTCCCGACGAGGCCCCGCGCGGCACCGTGGGTATTCCGCGCGCGCTCAACATGTACGAGAACTACCCCTTCTGGCACGCGTTCTTTACGCGCTTGGGCTTTAGCGTGCAGCTGTCCGACCAGTCGAGCAAGAAGACCTACCAGGCGGGCATCGAGTCCATGCCGTCCGAGAGCGTGTGCTATCCGGCCAAGATGAGCCACGGCCACGTGATGAACCTCATCGACCGCGACGTCGACTTTATCTGGATGCCGTGCGTGCGCTGGGAGCGCAAGGAGGATCCGACCGCCGGCAACTGCTATAACTGCCCCATCGTCATGAGCTATCCCACGGCGCTGGCGCTCAACATCGACGAGATCCGCGAGCAAAACATCGAGTTCCTGTACCCGTTTGTGCCCTATCACGATAAGACCGAGCTCAAGCGCCGCCTGTACCAGGTGCTCGCCGTCGACCGCGTGGCCGATGCTGAGGCCGGTCGCGGCCGCGTGCGCGGTCCTAAAATCACGCGCTCCGAGGTCGATGCCGCCGTCAACGCTGCTTTTGAGGCCGATGCGCGCTTCCACGAGGATATCCAGACCATGGGCGAGGAGGCCCTTAAGTGGGTCGAGGACCACGGCGGTCACGGCATCGTGCTCGCCGGCCGTCCCTACCATAACGACCCCGAAATCAACCATGCCCTGCCCGAGCTTATCTCGAGCTTTGGCTTTGCGGTCTTTACCGAGGATTCGCTCGCGCATCTGGTGAAGCCCGAGCGTCCGATTCGCGTCGTCGACCAGTGGATGTACCACAGCCGCCTGTACGCCGTCGCCCGCTTTGTGACGATGCGCAACGACCTGGACCTGATCCAGCTCAACTCCTTCGGCTGCGGTCTCGATGCCCTGACTACCGACCAGGTGCAGGAGATCCTGGAGGCCAGCGGCAAGATCTACACCGTGCTCAAGATCGACGAGGTGTCCAACCTGGGCGCCGCGCGCATCCGCATCCGCTCGCTCATGGCGGCGCTTAAGGACCAGGAGGCCGAGCGCTTGGCCGAGGCCACGGCCGCGGGCGAGGCCTACGAGCAGGGCGATGCCGCGCCGGTGGCGCCCTCCACGGACGCTCCCGCGTTCGCGAGCCGCAAGTACACGTTTGAGGCTCAGCGCGAGAGTGCTTCGACCGCGTGGCCGAAGGTACCCTTTACCGAGCAGATGCGCGAGGAGGGCTACACCATCCTGTGCCCGCAGATGGCACCGATCCACTTTGACCTGGTCAAAGAGGTGTTCCGCGGTGCCGGCTACAACTTGGAGCTGCTGCCCTCGACCGATCACGACGCCGTCGAGGCTGGCCTGCGCTATGTGAACAATGACATTTGCTATCCGTCCATTTTGGTGACCGGCCAGATTATGGAGGCCATCGAGAGCGGTCGGTACGACCTGTCCAAGACGGCCGTGGTTATCAGCCAGACCGGCGGCGGCTGCCGTGCCACCAACTACATCGCGCTCATCCGCAAGGCCCTTCGCGAGAGCGGCCACCCCGAGATTCCGGTGATCTCGCTTTCGGCCGTGGCGCTCGGCGAAGATAATCCCGGCTTTAAGATAACGCCGGCGTTGCTTAAGCAGGCAGTCTACGCGGTGCTCTTTGGCGACGTGATGATGCAGATGCTCTATCGTTGCCGTCCGTACGAGGCCGCGCCCGGTGCCGCCAACGCGCTCTACGAGGAGTACATGGCGCGCGCCCGCAAGCTGGCGCCCAAGTTCAACCGCCACAACTACACCAAACTGTGCCGCGAGGCCATTCGTGCGTTCGACACCATGCCGCTCGTGGGAGAGGGCACCAAGCCGCGCGTGGGCGTGGTCGGCGAGATTCTGGTCAAGTTCCATCCCACAGCCAACAACCACGTGGTCGACGTTATCGAGCGCGAGGGCTGCGAGGCCGTGGTACCGGGCCTGCTCGACTTCTTCCTGTACTCCATGAGCAACGCCGAGCTGCAGAAGGACGAGCTGGGAAGCTCTGCTACCACGCGCGCTGGTATGCAGGCGCTCATCAAGCTCGTGGACTGGATGCGTACGCCGGTGGAGGAGATGCTCGAAAAGTCCCGCCGCTTTGAGGCGCCCGAGCGCATCGGCACCATGGCCGACAAGGCCCGCACGGTGCTTTCGGTGTGCAACAACATGGGCGAGGGATGGCTGCTCACGGCCGAGATGCTCGACCTGATTGACCATGGCGCGCCCAACATCATCTGCACGCAGCCCTTCGCGTGCCTGCCCAACCACGTGGTGGGTAAGGCCGTGATCAAGGAGCTGCGCCGTCAGCACCCCGAGAGCAATATCGTCGCGGTGGACTACGACCCCGGTGCGTCCGAGGTCAACCAGCTCAACCGTATTAAGCTCATGATCAGCGTTGCCAAGGAAAACATGCGCGCCGGTAAGGGCTTTAAGCTCGAGAAGGTGGCACCGCTCGCGATGGACGAGGTCACCGGCCAGATGCGTGCCCATGACGGCTGCGTGAGCTGCGGCTCGGTCGACGAGAGTGCCGTGGCGTCGGTCGCTGAGCGCCTGGGACGCGGCATTAAGAAGTAACTGGCCTGCTTCGAGCCGGATATAAGACAAACGGGTGGTATCCGTACCGGCTACCACCCGTTTTGCTGGACATATGTTGCGTAAATTGCCTCACTGCCGCCTCTTATAAAATCGATTTTCGGAAGTATGCGGCAAAATCTGAATAGGCCGAGCACACCAGATATGTCCAAGCCCTGTACCTGCGGTTTTATTGGCGGAAAACCGGGGTGTGCTCAAAGCTTCCGGAATTTGCCGCATACTTCCGCAAACGACGTCTCGGTGGCACAAATAAATCGTCCTCGGAACCCTGAGATAATGAACAGATGTAGCCGTTCGCCGCAAATTACCGTCCGTTTATAGAACCCACCTCCAGCGCGCGTCCTCCTTACGGTTGAATAAATACACATCTATGGAATTACGTAAGAGAGGACTGTTCCTATGAGCTACAAGACCGTTTGTGTTGCCGGTGGCGGCGTGTTGGGAAGCCAGATTGCCTTTCAGGCTGCCTACTGCGGCTTCGATGTAACGATTTGGCTGCGCAGCGAGGGCAGCATCGGCCGCACCCAGCCCAAGATCGATCATGTGCGCGAGGAGTACATCGCGGCAATCGAGGGTATGGCGGATGGCACGGGCGAGTGGTGCGCCGGTATCGCCGATAGCGACCAGCCTTTCGACAAGGAGACGGCACTCGCCGCCGTCGAGCGTGCCTACTCTACGCTCAAGCTGGAGTTAGATCTTGCCAAGGCCGTGGCCGACGCCGACCTGGTCATCGAGTCTATGGCCGAGGACACCCAGGCAAAAATCGAATTCTACAAGAAGCTCGCCCCGGTCCTCCCGCAAAAGACCGTTGTCGTGACGAACTCCTCTACGCTGCTGCCGAGCACCTTTGCCAAGTACACTGGTCGCCCCGAGAAGTACCTGTCGCTGCACTTTGCCAACTCCATCTGGAAGAACAACATGACCGAGGTCATGGCCCAGGACCAGACCGACAAGCGCTACTTCGGCGAGCTCGTCGACTTCGCCAACGACATTCGCATGTTGGCACTTCCCGTCAACAAGGAAAAGAACGGCTACCTGCTCAACTCCATGTTGGTACCGTGGCTGCTCTCGGGCCTCGACCTGTATGTCTCGGGCGTCAGCGACCCCAAGAGCATCGACCTCGCGTGGACGCGCGGCACCGGCGCCCCCAAGGGCCCGTTCCGCGTATTCGACACGGTGGGTATCCAGACGGCCTACAACATCGTCATGCAGTATCAGAAGGTCCCGGGCCTGGTGAGCCCGCTGCTCAAGAAGATGATGATGCCCTACAACTTTAAGGCTATGGCATCCGTCCTCAAGAAAATGCTCGACGAAGGTAAGCTGGGCGAAAGCTCGGGCGAGGGCTTCTTCAAGTACTAAAAAATGACATCTCGGGGACGGAGGAAAACGGATCACTTTCGGCCGCCAACAGTGAGAAGATGGACCCAGAAATAGAAAGGAGTGGCAATGGGCCGGAAAATCGTGCTGAAGCAGGATATCCTCGGCGCGCTTTCTGCCGTTGGTATGCGCGTGGGGCAGACGGTTATGGTCCATTGCTCGCTCAGCGCGCTGGGGTATGTGTGCGGCGGCGCGCAGCCGGTGATCGAGGCCCTGCTTCAGACGGTGGGCGAGACCGGCACCGTCATGATACCGACGCCGTCGTGGAAAAACCGACGATATGCTCAAAGTCGCCGCCTTTTCCGCACGCCACACGGCGGCGATACGCTGGCGACGTCCCCCCCTGATATCGGAGGTTCCAGGTATGTTTCGCGCTCCGTTAAACAACTATCGATTGGGCTAACATGGGCCGCCGTGCTATTTCGATAGCCCTTGCAGTGGTCTGCCTGGCTGTGCTCCTGGGCGCTACAGGGCTGTTTGCTATAAGCCGAGAAACGTCCTATATGCAGGAATGCGCTTCCGAAGGGTTTGCCATTGATGGTTTCTATCGGGATGACAAAACGAGTCGGGAAACCCTGGCTTTTCTTGAGGAGGACAACTGTTGATGGCAGCTGGTCGACCAAGACGGAATCTGCACAGACGGGCAGTTTAAGCGTACGGATGACCCCAACATCCTGATATTAAAGAAGGAAAACGGCGAAGAATTCGGTACGGTCCACGTGGCGTATATGTCACGCCGACGCGAGCAGGGCCAGCTCTATCTATTTAGAGATAGCGAAGTGACCCGATTTTATCTGGTGAGCACCAAACCTGCGTTTATGGTGGAGTCTGGCGATGTCGATCCGGACAGTTGATCCACGGCAATAAAACGGCGAGCGGGGCGCGGGTGTGAACTGCATCCCGCCCCGCATCACTTCACGTCAAACTCCACGCGATCGAGTTCAGGCACGTTGAGGTCGATGAGCTTGCGGGCAACGCGGCGGTCGTGCGCCCCGAGCGCCTCGCTTGTCGTCACATGGGCGACAATCTCGCGCTCGACGATGCCCTCTTCCTCGCCTTCGGTAGCCGAGGTCTCGACGGCGACGGTGTAGTCCTTAAAGCCCGGTAGCACCGCCGCAAGCTCGCGCGTGGTTTCGGTGACGCCGTAGCCGTCCTGCACTCCGGACTGCGCCGAGCCAATAGACCCCGCCGTCATGACGATGCAGGGGATGGCAAAGATTACCGTGCCCACGATGATGCGGCGGCGCACCTTGCGTGATAGCTCGTCGACCTCGGCATTTTCTTCGGCAGTTACAATGCCGTCTCCGTTCAGGTCGCGCTTGAGCGGCACGCGCAAGATAAGTAATACGGCTTCGGCCGCGAGCGCGATAAAGACCACGTTGATACCAAACTCGTAAAGCGCCGAGAGAAACAGCGACCCGCTTGCGATGGCGATGCCATAGCCGGCCGCGCACAGGGGCGGCATGAGCGCAGTCGCCACAGCCACGCCGGCGATGAGCGTGGCGGGTTCCTGGTCGCGCGAGTTGCCCAGGCCACCCGCAAAGCCGCCTGCGAGTGCGACGGCAAGGTCCCACACAGTCGGTGTCGAATTGTCGATGATGGCGGCCGTGGTGGCGCCAAGGGGCGAGAGCTTAAAATACAACGTGGACGTGACCAGGCAAAAGGCCATCTGTAGAGCCAAGCTCGCGATGGCCTCGACGGTAATCTCGCGGTCGAGCGTGGCGATGCCGTATGCCATGGCAAGGACCGAGCCCATGAGCGGGCAGATGAGCATGGCGCCTACAATGGCGATATCTGAGTCGATATCGAGGCCGATGCTCGCAATCAACATGGCAATGATCAGGATGCATAAGTGCGAGCCAGTCAGGCGCGCCCCGTTTACAAAGCGCTTGCGAATCACGTGATAGGGCGCGCGTCCCTCGCGAATGTTGAATGCCTGCTTTAGAAAGCGGCTTGCGTTCTCCATGGCCTCGCTGTGGGCGGGGCGGATGCCATGGCGCCGATGATGGCGTTCGCGCAGTCGCTTGATCTGTTGTTTATCGAGCTCCATGTCCACCTCGTTCTGGCACGTGCCGCGTATCCCGCCCGTCGTCTTTACTCTACACCGCGTTGAGCGAGGTGTCAGACAGGGTTTGTTGACCTGGAAGTCAGGCCAATCGGCATGACTAAAAACGCCGTGAGGATCATAAGAGTCAAATAGACAAAAAGCGCGGGGCCGGATGGTCTCCGACCCCGCGCTCTGCACGGGTGCGTTGTTATTGGGTTTAGCCCAGCAGGCTCAAGCCAACAGAGACAAACGCCAGGATAACGCCGACGATAGACTCGCCACCGAGCAGGCCGCTGGCGACAACCAGGCCCTGCTCCTGGAAGGCGGCGTCCTTGGCGGCCTTCTCCTCGTCCGAAAGACCGGCGTTGGCATCGCGGTGGGCGGCCCACTTGTCGTAGGCGAGTTTGACGCAGGAGCCCAAGAAAGCCGTGAGCGACATATAGAACGGCAGGTACACGCCCAGGCCGATCATCATGGCCGGAATGCCGAGCCAGTACATGACGATGCCGGCGATAAAGCCGCCTGCGAACCACGGCACGCTCGGGATGCCCGAGACCATGGTGGCGACCACACTTGCCTGCGCGGCCACAAAGCTCTTGTCGGGGCCAAAGGCGTCCGGACCATAGGCAGTGACGAGCGCGACCATGACGGCGGCGGCGACCAGGGCGCCCACGATGCCGCCAATGGCCTGACCGATCCACTGCGCACGTGGGTTGGTGCCCAGCACGGCGCCGGCCTTAAAGTCGTTCATGACGTCGCCCGCAAGGCCGCACGCCACAGCCACGATGCCGGCGATAAAGAACAGCTTGACCTGCGCGAGCTGCGCGAAGGCCGCCACGATGAGCATGACGATGAGGCCGAAGATCTCCATGGGGTCGATGCCCGTCTGGCCGCAGCTCTGCGCGCTCATGATGGTGGTGACAAAGGTGAACAGCGTGACGATGACGGCTGGAACGGGACCAAGGTCGAGCGCGATGGCGACGATCACGGCGATGGCGGCGGCGCCCAGGCCGATGATGCCGGCGTCGAGCTTAAGGGAGCCCGAGATGAGCGACTGCTCGTCGGTGTCGGTGGAGCTGTCGGCGGCGAGACCGCGGACGATACCGGCGACCTGCGGCAGGATGTCCTTGAGGACGACGGCGACGCCAAAGCCCATCATGAGGCCCATACCCAGGGACTTAACAATGCCCTGCGCGGTCATAACGTCAAACAGACCGGCAGCGGTTCCGCCAACGATGATGCCAAAGTTGCCCAGCAGCGCGCCGGCAAACCAGAACGCGACGGGGGCAAAGCCCACGAGAAAGCCGATGGACAGCAACATGGGCGAGTTATAGATGGCAAAGGTCACGCCGGGGATATTGAGCGTACACAGCATGCTGGGCACAATGCCCAGAGCGTCGCGCAGCACGCTGTAGATGCCGGCGATGGCCATGGAGCCAAAGAGCTGCTTGCCGGTCTTGCCGCCGGCCTCGGTCGCGCGCAGGGTCTGAGCTGCGGCGTTGCCGGTGGGGAACTCAAGCGCGGCGTCCACGATAAAGTGACGGTGGATGAGTGCCGTGGCCAGCAGGCCTAGGATAGTGCCGGCGAGTGCCACGATAAACATGTCGAGCCAACTGATCTGGTCGGCATAGCCCAGCATCCAGGCGCCCGGGATGGTAAACGCCAGACCGCCAGCGACCATGGCGCCTGCGGACATGATGGTGTGGGTGACGTTGGCCTCGTTGAGGCTGGCGTTGCCCATGAGTTTCAGGAAGAACAGCGAAATGACGGCAGCGAAAATGATCGGCCAGGGGAGGGCGCCCATCTTGAGGGCGGTGTAGGCCGAGCTTGCCGTGATGATCACGCAGCCAAGGACGCCGATGACGACGCCGCGCAGCGTGAGTTGCCCGCGCATCGAAGTGCGGTTCGAGGGATTGCTCATATAAAACTCCTTTGCGTATATCCGCTTCCCCCAGGAGCGCCGTTACGGATACGGCGCGGGAAGTCGGGTTACCAAGGGCCGCCGCGTGAGCTCGCAAACGGCCGCGCACCAGTATAGCCGCAAGCCAGTCATTTTGGGATGACTGGTTTAGGTAGGCGATATACTGCTGGGCAGACGAAAGGAGCGCCGACGATGCTTAATGGGTGCGCATATATATTGACGGTCGATGTGGGCAACACGTTCATTCGCTTTGGCCTGTTTGCAGAGGATTCGGCCGCGGCGCAGGAATGTCCGCTTGCGACGTGCGAGATCATCACGCCGTCGAGCATCACAGCAGACGAGGTGCGCATGCGTCTCGTGCAGGTCATGGCCGCACTGGCGGCCGATGCGGGCATGCCGGGTGCGCTTGTGCCCGCGGCTGCTGTGCTGAGCTGTGTGGTCCCGGCGCTCGAGCGCCCGTGGAAGGCGGCACTTTCCCGTACCTGCACGGGGCGCGTGCTCACCGTGGGGCCGGGACTTAAGACCGGCATGCCCGTGCACTACGACGATCCGGCCGAGATCGGTCCCGACCGCATCGCCGACGCCGTGGCTGCCCGCGCCGTCTACGGCTCGCCGTGCATTGTGATCGACCTGGGCACGACGACCAATATCGAGGTCATCGACGCGCACGGCACCTTTGTCGGCGGCGTTATCGCGCCAGGCCTGGCCCTCGGCGCCCGCTCGCTTTCGGCGGCAGCAGCGCGCCTACCCCAGGTTGAGCCCTCGGCGCCAACGCACGTTATCGGCCGCAACACGCGCGAGGCCATGCGCTCGGGCGTGGTTCTGGGCGAGGTGGCACGCATCGACGGCATGCTCGACATGGTGCTTGCCGAGATGCGTGCGACCAAGGCCGCGGGGGAGGGCGATGTGCCCATCGTCATTACCGGCGACGATGCCGAGGCGCTTGCGGCGCTGGTCGGCCATAGCCTGACGGTCGACGATGCACTGACGCTGCGGGGTCTCGCCGAGCTCTACCACATCAATCAAAAGCCCCGCCGCGCGTAGCGATGGGGGCGATGGGACAAAACGTCTCCACCTTCCACCTGCTACAATGGGTCAAACTATTGCGATTTCGGAGGTGTCTGCCGTGTCGGACGATCTTCATCAAACCGCGTCGGGCAAGCGCCGCGACGTCATTAGCTGGGATGAGTTCTTTATGAGCGTGGCCATCGCCGCGCAGCGCCGCAGTAAGGACCCCAACACGCAGGTGGGCGCGTGCATCGCCAACACCAACCACCGCATCCTTTCGGTGGGCTACAACGGTACGCCCTCGGCGCTCAACGATGACTTTTTCCCGTGGGGAACGAGCGATGACCCGTTGCAGGACAAGCACAACTACGTGGTGCATGCCGAGGCAAACGCCGTGCTCAACTACCGTGGCTCGCTCAAAGACCTTGAGGGTTCCACGGTCTACGTTACGCTGTTCCCGTGCCACGACTGCGCCAAGATCCTGGCGCAGGTGGGCGTGGGCGAGGTCGTCTACCTGGACAATAAGTATGCCGATACCGACGACGGCCGTATCAGCCGCCGCATTCTCGACTCCTGCGGCATCAGCTACCGCCAGGTCATCGTCGATGTTCAGATTGGTACCGGGGGGCAAGCTCAGCAGTAATATGCGTTGTCGCCATCTGACGACGAACGCAGCTCAAAGAGCCCCGTCCCAAATTGACTACTCATGAAAGTCGCGTCTGCGCGCATGGACGGCTCGTGAGCGGGTACATGGCTGTAGTAACATAGCTTCTGTCCGCGGGCGTGCCCGCGTTATTGTGAGAAAGGAGCCCCTGTGGCTGTTAACGAAGAGCTGCTTAAGAAGGTTCTTGAAGAGATTCGCCCCAACCTGCAGGCCGACGGTGGCGATATGGAGTATGTGGGCGTCGACGACGAGGGTGTTGTCAAGCTGGAGCTGCAGGGCGCCTGTGCCGGCTGCCCCATGAGCTCGCTAACCCTTTCCATGGGTATCGAGCGCATCCTGAAGGAGCACGTGCCCGGCGTTACCCGTGTCGAGCAGGTCAATGCCTCCGGCGAGACCGACGACCTGTACGACGAGTACGCGCCGTTCTAAGATGCGAAAGCTGCGGACGGCATACTCCGCATAGACGTTACGCCCAAATATGCGGCTGCGAGCGTAAGGCCCGCGGCCGCATTTGTATGTAGGGAGCAGGGGATCGATATGCTCAACGACCTCTACCATATGCTTGATCCCGTCGCGATCTCGGCGGGCCCCATCACCATCTACTGGTACGGCCTGGCCTATGTGGTCGGCGCCCTGCTTACGGCAGTCGTCATGTATCGCACGCAGCGCCGCTGGGGCTTCGACATTACGATTGATGACCTGACGAGCGTCGTGGTCGGCGCGGTCTTTGGCCTCATCATCGGCGCGCGCCTGTTTTACGTCGTCTTTTATGGTGATGGCTACTATTGGACCCACCCGCTCGAGATCTTTGCCACCAACGAGGGAGGCATGAGCTTCCACGGCGGCCTGGTGGGCGGCATCTTGGGCGGCATCATCGTGTGCCGCATGTACAAGCTTGACGCCTGGACTTTGGCAGACCTTGCTGTCATCGGCGCGCCGCTGGCCTTGTGCCTGGGCCGTTGTGCCAACTTTGTCAACGGAGAGCTGTGGGGCAAGCCGACCGATCTGCCCTGGGGCGTGGTCTTCGGTGGCACCGCGGGCGATATGCCGCGTCACCCCTCCCAGCTCTACGAGGCATTTCTTGAGGGCATCGTGCTCTTTTGCATTCTGCAGGTGCTCAGCCGCAAAAAGCCGCTATTGCCCCAAGGCACGTTTATGGGCGTGTTTGTGATGGGTTACGGCATCGTCCGCTTCCTCATTGAGTTTGTGCGCGTGCCCGATGCCCAGCTGGGTTATCTGCTGGGAGGCGTCATCACCATGGGTCAGCTGTTGAGCCTGCCGCTCGTAATCGCGGGCCTGGCGCTCATCATCTTTGCTCGTCGCCGCAACCGGCCCCAGCGCATCTACCTCGACGCCTAACCACCAAAACCACCACAAAGGGGACAGGCACCTTTGTGGTGGTCTTGCCGAGTTTGATAGGTTTCTAGAAAGGCTTTCGGACTGTGAAGGATTCCGACCTCTCCACAACGGCTGCGCGCGACGCTGCCCGCATCGTCTGGTTTAAGCGCTACCCCGCCAAGCAGACGCTCATCGCATTTTTGCTCGCGCTGTTGGCGACCACGGCGTTTTCCATCGATCCCGCCCCGGTGTCGAGCAACGCAGTCTTGGCGATTGACCCCAAGGCGACGGGTGCGCTGTACGTGTGCTACGAGGTGCTCCTCTCGTTTGCCGGCCATACCGACGCGGTCATGCTACTTGCACTTGCCTGCCTGCTCACCTTGCCGTTTCGCTACGTGTTCTTTGGCCGTGGCGACACCTGGCGTCCATCGATCATTCTGCCGTCGCTGTTCTTCGCCATCTGCATGGTGTTCGGCCGCAGCTACGATCTCACCGACTCGGCCGAGATTGTCCTTGGTGACAAAGCTCGCATCATCTGCGCCTGGATTGGCGGCGCGGGCTGGATGCTCCTGGCGATCGTGGCCTTCTATCTGGCTTTTGAGTGCCTGGATTGGCTGAGCTCTCGGCGCATTCCGTTTTCCGAAGCGCACTTTGGCCGCGTATGGCGTGTGACTCACGCCGTGCTCTCGGTCCATCCCTTTGCCGGCCCCTTCCTGGTGCTTATGATCGCCTGGGCGCCCACGCTCATCGCTTCGCTGCCCGGCCTTTTTATGGGAGATACGGGTGCGCAGATTCGCCAGTGGTTCAACTACCCCAACGGCACGAGCGACTACCTGCGCCTACTCAACCCCAACGTGCTGCTCAACGGGCATCACCCCGTGGTGCACACGGCTATCATCGGTTCGTGCGTCCAGCTGGGGCTTTCACTGTTCAACAGCGCCAACGCAGGTCTTGCCATCTACACCTGTGCTCAGTTCGTCATCACGGCCGCCTGCATGGCCTATTCCATTTCGTCGCTGCGCAAACTGGGCGTGAGCCTGCCGGTTCGCGGTGCGATCCTGCTGTTCTTTGCGTTTATGCCGATGTTCTCTAACTACGCGGCGTTGCTCACCAAAGACGTGCTCTTTGCCGATGCGTTCTTGGTGCTGCTGGTACAGACCGTCAAGCTCGTGGCATGTGGCTTGCCCCGTCGTGATGCCAATGTCGAGCGAGCGGGCGAGAAAACCCCCGTGCTCTTTGCGCGCCACGACTGGCTGCTGCTCGCTCTGGGCGCCATGGGTTCCACGTTTCTGCGCAACGGCGGCCTGGTGTTTCCCCTGGCGGCATGCGTAATCGCGACGGCGTTTTGCGTATGGGACGTGCATGTGGCTCGTCGTGCAGCCAAGCAGGCTGGTGCTGCGCCTTCGGGCGCCATCCCGCGTTTCCGCTGGGTTGGCGTTCTCGCGGTGCTCGCGCTCTGCCTTGTCTCTAATATGTACTTCACCAAGGTGTTTATGCCGGCGCACGACATTACGCCCGGCTCTAAGCGCGAAATCCTCTCGATTCCGTTTCAGCAGACCGCTCGTTTCGTCCAAAAGCACGACGGCCTCAACTCGGGCGTCAACCCCACGGTTAAGGAGGACGGCACCATCGTGGAGGCTCCTTGCGACGGTTCGGTGACCGACGAAGAGCGTGCCGTGATCGATCGCGTGCTCAAGTACGAGAACCTGGGCCGCCGCTACAACCCCGACAAGTCCGATGCCGTCAAGAATTGCTTTAACGAGTACGCCTCGCAGGAGGACATCGATGCCTATTTTGAGGTATGGGCTCAGATGTTTAAGAAGGATCCCGAGTGCTATATTTCGGCGCTTATCAATAACTACTATGGTTATTTTTATCCGAGCACGCGCGATGCCTGGGTCTACAGCACGGCGCGTAGTGCCGAGATCATGGCGCGTCCCGACAACCTCAAGTACTTCGACTTCCATCCGGTTGACAGCAACGTGGTGCGCTGGTGCGACCACCTGATTAACCTGTACCGCGTAGCGGTGCAGCGCATCCCGTTTATCTCGCTCACCATGAGCTCGGCCACCTATGTGTGGATCATGATCGTCGTGGTGGTCTACCTGTTGCGCCGTCATTCATGGCGTGCGCTGGCGATCTGGGTGCCGCTGTTGGGCGTGCTCGCCGTGTGCCTGATTGGCCCGTGCAACGGCTCGACTTACATGCGCTACCTGTATCCGGTCATCGCCTGCATGCCCTTCGCCATCGGTGCCACCGTCACCCGCAGCGACTTCCTCTGGTCCTAACTTGGTGCATTGGGGTCAGGTTTCTTTGCACCAAAGGGGCCATGGTTGATTTCCGATCTCAGCCGAACACATTAAGCGAATAGGCCGTTCCCGCAGCT
>CABSMS010000012.1 GCA_902478885.1 uncultured Collinsella sp.
CGAGATGAGCGCTAGTCTCGTGGGCTCGGAGATGTGTATAAGAGACAGGATCGGAGAGCTTAAGCTTGGCGTCGCGCAGGGCGTTGGTGACAGGCTGCTTGCAGCGCTCGAGCAGGTCGCGGGTGATCTTCTCGAACTCGGCGCGGGTCAGCGTGTAGTTGAGGTGCAGCGGGCCGGACTGGTTCATGGTGATGAACGGCAGGTTGATGGTGGTCTGCTGGGCGGCGGAGAGCTCCTTCTTGGCGTTCTCGGCGGCCTCCTTCAGACGCTGCAGGGCCATGGGGTCCTGACGCAGGTCGACACCGTTCTCCTGCTGGAACTTATCGGCCATCCAGTCGATGACGCGCTGATCCCAGTCGTCGCCGCCCAGGTGGTTGTCGCCCGAGGTGGACAGAACCTCAAACACGCCGTCGGCGAGGTCGAGGATGGAGACGTCGAAGGTACCGCCGCCCAGGTCGAAGACCAGGATGCGCTGGTCGGTGCCCTGCTTGTCCAGGCCATAGGCCAGAGCAGCAGCGGTCGGCTCGTTGACGATACGCTTGACGTTGAGGCCGGCGATCTTACCGGCGTCCTTGGTGGCCTGACGCTGGGCGTCGTTGAAGTAGGCCGGGACGGTGATGACGGCGTCGGTGACGGTCTCGCCCAGATACTTCTCGGCGTCGGCCTTCATCTTTGCGAGCGTCATGGCGCTCACCTGCTCGGCGGTGTAATCCTTGCCCTCGATGTCGACGACGGCACGGCCACCCTGGCCCTCCTTGACCTCATACGGCACGGTCTTGATCTCGGAGGTGCACTCGGAGTACTTGCGGCCCATGAAGCGCTTGATGGAGAACACGGTGTTCTTGGGGTTGGTGACAGCCTGGTTCTTAGCGGCCTTACCCACGACGCGGTCGCCGTCGGCACGGAAGCCCACGACGGACGGGGTGGTGCGGTCGCCCTCGGCGTTCACGATAATGGTCGGAGAACCGCCCTCGAGAACGGCCATTGCGGAGTTAGTAGTACCAAGGTCGATACCAAGAATCTTGCCCATTAGAAATTCCCTCTCTCTTGTGCGTTTGCACCGACTCGGCGGTCTGCCGAGCGGTGTTTCGGCTTGTCTTTCAGGATGTAGTGTATCCCCTTATGGGCCGGAATATACAAAATCTAAGTCAATTCATATAAGATTTCTTATTGCTGAGAGTTTAGGTTCTTAAATGCGCAGGTAGATGCGTTGTTGGAGTTCTCGGCACATCTATCGAGATCTATGTAGAGATGGCTGAGGTTTGGGTCCGAGGGTGCCTGGGGCTGCCTTGCGGAAAGCTCGTCCCGTTTTGAGAGCTGATACCGGGTCGCAGTTTCCGCTAGCGGGCCCAACCGGAAACTACGACCCGGTTTTCGGCCAAATAACGGGATGCCCTTTCCGCAGGCGCGCTCAATAGCTCAATATTTCAAGTCACCTTTAGCTAACATTTGCGCAGCTCAACGGCCCCACCTGCGCGTTTTTTAGTAAACCTTGGCATACTCGGCGAACGGTATGAAGATGCCGGCCAGAGGGTATTGCAAACGGTCGCTCCCGTGGTATGTTTTTGCCCGAATCAAACCGGCGCGCATCGCCTGTAGCGTCGGTCAACAGAGAGGAAACTACCATGGCTCATCCCGTAATTGATGCCGACGAGTGCATCGCTTGTGGCGTTTGCGTCGACTCCTGCCCCGCTGGCGTTCTGGAGCTCCAGGACGTCGCTACCGTCGCTGACGAGGACTCCTGCGTCGCCTGTGGCGCTTGCCAGGACGCTTGCCCCGCTGGCGCGATCACCGAGATCGTCGAGGAGTAACAACTCCCCACTTGCACACTCAAAAGTACACCGTGCACAAAAAGGAGGCCTCCGCATCGCCGCGGAGGCCTCCTTTTGCATTCGTGGGCAGCTAATTGGGGACGGTGTCGGGCTAGAACAAATCATCCTCGTAGGGCATTAAATCGGCTAGGTAGCCTTTCTCCTTGAGCATCGCCTCGATCTCGTCGAGGGTCTGCTCGTCCTCCGCCGCAATGCGATGGAAGTGATAGCCGCTCGTCACCGTTAGCAGCGGAAAGCTCTTGCCGCTCTCGATATCGCGCAGATAGCGCTCGACATCGCGGCGGTTGCGGATGTCCAGGTCGGCCGTGATCTTGCCGTACACACGATGGTTGACGATCACGTTGAGCACGGCGCCACCCGCGTCGACGATACTCGTGAGCTCGTCGCCCGCCTGCTCCACACTGTGGCGCACCTTAACAAGACGCGTGGGCACGGCGGGGCTACTCGCGGCCTCCTGCAGCACGTAGCCGCGATTGGTCGCCACGATATCGTGCCCATCGGCGCGCAGCAGGGCGATGTCTTGCACGACAATCTGGCGGCTCACACCCACCTCACGAGCAAGTGCGCTGCCGGAGACGGGGCCCTTGGCTCGCTCGAGCACGGCCATGATGGCACGGCGACGCTCGCGGGCGTCCATTATTTACCGTCCAGCAGACGCAGGTGCTTAAGCGAGAGGTCGAGAATCGGCGCAGAGTGCGTCAACGCCCCCGAGCTAATGTAGTCGACGCCCAGATCAGCCAGGGCGCGGATATTGCTGGCATCCACATTGCCCGAGCACTCGGTCTTGGCGCGGCCGGCGATAAGCTCAATCGCGTCAGCCATGTCGTCGTGGGTCATGTTGTCGAGCATGATGATATCGGCGCCGGCCTCCACGGCCTCGCGCACCATGTCCAGGTTCTCGCACTCGATCTCGACCGTCGTGGTAAACGACGCATGAGCGCGCGCCATCTCGATCGCGCGTGCCACGCCACCGGCGGCGTCGATGTGGTTGTCCTTGAGCATGACAGCCGTCGACAGGTTGTAGCGGTGGTTGCTGCCACCGCCGATCTCGACTGCCGCCTTCTCAAACACGCGCATGCCCGGTGTGGTCTTGCGCGTGTCGACAAGCACGGTCTTGGTGCCCTCGAGCGCAGCCGCCATCCGATGCGTGTAAGTAGCGATGCCGCTCATGCGCTGCAGGTAGTTGAGCGCCACGCGCTCGCCCGAAAGCAACACGCGCGCGTCGCCGCGCACCTGGCCCACGTGATCGCCGGCATGCACCTCGTCGCCATCCGAGACATCAAACAGCACCGAGCTCTGCGGATCCAGCAGCTCAAAGGTGCGAGCGAACACATCCAGGCCGGCGATGATGCCATCGGCTTTGGCGATAAGCTCCACCGTGGCGGGACGCGCCGTGGGGCACACGCTCGCCGTGCTCACGTCCTCAAACGTGATGTCCTCGCGCAGGGCCTGCAGAATCAGATCATCGACGACGAGCTTCATGGTAATGGGATTCATGGTCTACTCCTCCACGGCCTGCGTGCCGGCGGCACGGGCCAAATCATCGATTGCCAGGGTGTCGGCGCCCAGGGCGCGATGACGGCCATCGAGCGCGGGATCGCCTGCCTGCTCCACGGCCAGCGACTCGCCGGTACGCATATACCACGCGGCGCGACGACCCCAGACCAGCGCCTCGAGCAGGCTGTTTGAAGCCAGGCGATTCTTGCCGTGAACGCCGTTGCAGGCCGTCTCGCCGGCGGCGTAGAGCTCGGGCATCGAGGTGCGGCCGTCCTTGTCGACCCACACGCCGCCCATAAAGTAGTGCTGCGTGGGCGTAACGGGAATGGGCTCGTCCAAGATGTCGCGGCCGTCCTCCAGGCAGCGCGCGCGAATGTTGGCAAAGTGCCCGGTCACCACATCGCGCTCGACGGGGGCAAAACTCAGCCACTCGTGCTCGGTACCGTCCTGCTTCATCTGCTCGCGAATAGCGGCGGCGACCACATCGCGCGGCTGAAGCTCGTCGGTAAAGCGCTCGCCGGCGGCGTTGAGCAAAATCGCGCCCTCGCCGCGGCAGCTCTCGCTGATTAGGAACGTACGGCCCGGCTGCGGCGAGAACAGGCCCGTGGGGTGAATCTGCACGTAGTCCAGGTGCTCCATCGTGATGCCGTGCTCCTGTGCGATATAGCAGGCGTCGCCCGTGAGCTGCGGGTAGTTGGTCGAGTGGTCGTATACGCCACCGATACCGCCCGTTGCCCACAGCGTATGGCGGGCATGGATCTTAAACGGCTTACCGGCATGCACGCCCTCGGCGGCATTTGCCAGCTCGTCGGCGGGGCGAGCTGAATCGTCCTCGTCCACGGCGACGGCGACGACGCCGGTGCACACCGTGGCGTCATCGCGCTCGGCGGTCAGGATGTCGGTCATGGCAACGTGTTCGAGAATCTGCACGTTATCCAGCTTGCGGACAGCCTGGAGCAGCTTGGTCGTAATTTCCTTGCCCGTAATATCGGCATGGAAGGCGATGCGCGGGCGGCTGTGCGCGCCCTCGCGGGTAAAGTCGAGGCTGCCGTCGGCCTTGCGCTCAAAATCCACGCCCATGGCCAGCAGGTCGTTGATGACCGAGCGGCTCGAGCGAATCATGATGTCGACGCTCTCGCGGCGGTTCTCGTAATGGCCGGCATGCATGGTGTCCTCAAAGAAGGCATCGTAGTCAGAGCCTTCGGGCAGCACGCAGATGCCGCCCTGCGCGAGCATCGAATCGCACTCGTCGACAGCGCCCTTGGAAAGCATGATCACGCGCGTGCTCGTCGGCAGATTGAGGGCCGCGTACAGGCCCGCCACGCCGCAACCGGCAATGACGACGTCGCACTCCATGTCGGGGTATTGTTTGGTTTCCACAGGAATCCTCTCCCTTGTAATGTGGCATAAGGGATGATCCCTCATGTCACATTGGCTTAGCGCGCCGCGTACTCGAGCATGCGGTCGAGCGTGAGCTTGGCCTGATCGGCGGCCTCGTCCGACACGCCAATCTGCACCTCGCCCTCGCCCGTCTCCAGGCAGTGCACGAGCTTGTCGAGCGTGATGAGATCCATGTTGACGCAGGTGGGCTGCACCGCAGGGAAGTAGAACTTCTTGCCAGTGCCCTGGCAGCGGCGTTCAAGCTCGTAGAGCACGCCGCGGACCGTCACGATGATGAACTCGCTGGCGTCCGACTCCTCGGCATACTTGATGATGCCGGCGGTTGAGCCGATGTAGTCGGCCTCGGCCAGCACGTCGGCTTTGCACTCGGGGTGCGCCAGTACGAGCGCGTCGGGATGCGCTTCCTGCGCGTCAACGATCTGCTCGACGGTGATGATGTGGTGGCGCGGGCAGTAGCCCTTGTTGAGGATGACGTGCTTTTGGGGCACCTGCTCGGCCACAAAGCGGCCCAGGTTTTGGTCGGGAATGAACAAGATGTGCTGCTGCGGCAGCTCGGAGACAATCTTGACGGCGTTAGAGCTGGTAACGCACACGTCGCTCCAGCTCTTGATCTCGACCGTGGAGTTGACGTAGCACACCACGGCCAGGTCGTCGCCGTACTCGGCGCGGGCAGCGTCGACCGTCTCGCGCTTGACCATATGAGCCATGGGGCAATCCGCGCCCGGCTCGGGCAGCAGCACGGTCTTAGTGGGATTGAGCAGCTTGGCGCTCTCGCCCATAAACTCCACGCCGCACAGCACGATAGTCTGCTGCGGCAGGCTCTTGGCGAGCTTTGCCAGGTAGAAGCTGTCGCCGACGTAATCGGCAACGGCTTGGACCTCGGGCGCCACATAGTAGTGCGCCAAGATCACCGCGTCACGTTGGGTTTTTAGTTGCTGAATGGCCTCGACGAGCTCTGCGGGCACCAGTGCCGCGCGCTCCGTTGCCGTCGTTGCCGATACCAGGCCGGCCGCGATATCGCGTGCAAGCTCCGATGCATCCATGTTCGCGCTCTGTGCCATCAAGGCCCCTCTCTTTTGGCGAATCTTGGGGCTTTAGTATGACACCTGGCTTTACAGCTGACAAGACAGCTGTAAAGCCAGGTGTAAAGTTGAAATAAAGATTCAATCTTGGGCGGAGTTTTTTGTCCACGGGGCTACCCGTGGCGGCACAAAAAAGGGGTCCGGCTTGTCAGATCCGGACCCCTTAGGGACGGGGCAGCGACTAGGCGCGGCGCTTCATGGCGAAGGCCAGCAGCAGAACTGCCATGCCAGCTGCAAGTACACCACCAGCCATGACGTACGCGCTGTCGCCGGACTCAGGCAACGTCTCCTTGCCAGCCTTCTTCTTAGGCTTGGAAGTCGTAGTCGTGGTCGTAGTAGTCGTGGTGGTCTGGCCAGGAGCGGGCTTGGTGGCCTCGGCGATGGTAAAGGTCGTCTCGGCCGTGCCCGTGGTCGAAACCACGCTCAGCTTATGCTCACCCACACCAAGCGTCTTCACGAAGCTCGTCTTGAGCGTCACGATCGTGGAGCCCTCGGTAAGCACGTAGTTCTCGGCGTCGACTTCCTTGTCGTCGACCAGCACCTTCTGGAAGTACTTGATCGGCGCGTTCGAGCGGAAGCTCAAGTCCTTGGCGGTGTCGACCGTGATCGCCTGGCCTGCGCCCTCGATAATCGTGGGTGCCAGGATCGCGATGTCCTCGGTTGCACCCTTCTCGCCGCAAGCCGTGCACTCCTGGTGCCTCTCGCCCTTGGCCTCGGTGGTTGCCGGCTTGTCGACAATCCACTCAAAGGTATGCTCGGCCTTGTCGAGGACCTCGCCGCAACGGCAGATATGCCAGTGGTTCTTGGCGTCGTGCGCCCAGCCGGAGCCGTCGGGCTCGTGCTTGAGCACGCCCTCGACCGTCACGTTCACATCGCCCTCAACGTCCTTGAGCTCATAGGTGTCATCGTCAGCAAGCTTAACGGCCCTACCGTTGACGTTGACGGCATAGTTCTTGCCCGTAAAGTACGCGCCGTCGATGCTGATGGCGAGCTTTGCGGAGCCGTGCCAGTCGAGCTCGGTTGCCGTCGAGGTGAGCGTGTAGCCCACCTGATTGCCCGGCAGCGTCACGACGAGCTTGCGGCCCGCCTTCACGGTAACCTCGGTAACGGCAGAGGCGTCGTAGTTGGCCCTAGCCTGGTAGCGCACCTCGTACACACCGGCGGCGAGGTCCTTGAGCTCGGTCGCGTCCTTGCCCACGGCCTGGTACTCGGCGGCGCCCTGAGCGCGCCACTCCATGGTGCCGTCGACGCCCGTGATCTTGCCGTCCTTCTTGCCGCTCACGGTCTCGGCCTCAGCCTGGACCACCGGCGCGTCCTGCGCGGCGTTCTTGATGGAGAACTCGCAGGCCAGGCCCTTGGTAGGCAGCGTGTAGTTGCCCGCGGCCTTACCCGTCAGCTCGGCGAGGGTCGCCGTATAGGTGCCGACCTCGGTCTGGGAACCATCGACGAACGCGCCGAGGTCATCCTTGCCGATGACGTTGCCAAGCTCTGCCACGGGGCAGTGCTCCTTGCCGTCGTAGACGAATTCGGTGGTACCCCACGTCACGGTGAGCAGACGCTGGTTGATGATGAACGTGCCGTCGACGAAAGTAATCGCGTAGTTGGGGTTCGCGCCCTCGGGCTGCGTCAGCTGCAGAGCATAGCCGCCCTCGCGCACGTCGTCACAGTCCTCGCGCTCGATCCCGAGCTCAAGCGTATCGTCCCCGACGAGCTCACCAGCGGTGACCGACCACTCAAAGACGGGGTCTTTCTCGCCGTAAATCTTGGAGGCGTCCTGAGCGGTGACCGTGATCGCACGCGGTGTAACCTCGAGCTTCACCTGGCCCTCGACCGTCGCACCGCCGATCATCACCTTATAGGCAACATCCAGCGCGCCGGCGTCCTTGATCTCGGGGGCAGTGGTAGACCAGGTCTTGCCGTCGTCGGCGCTGTACTCGGCCGTCGCACCCTCGGGCAGTGCCGAAGCATTGACCGTGTGATACGCGCCGTCGTATTCGCCGGAGTAACCGGAGATAGCGGCAGCCGGAATCACCTCGGAGGCAAGGGCGTACCCGCAGACGACGCACTGACGGTGACCGGAGCCGTTCTCGGTCGCCGTGGGAGGCGTGTCGACAACCCACGTAAAGGTGTGCGCGGCCTCGTCAATCTTGCCGCCGCAAGTACACTCGTGCCAGTGCGTGTTGCTATCGGAGAGCCACGTGTCGTTCACGGCCTCGTGCTTGCGCACGCCCTCGACCGTCACCCTCACGTCGCCCTCGACGTCCTGGACGGTGAACTCGCCGCGTTCGTTGAGCGCCACAGCGGAACCGTTGACCTTGACGGCATAGGTGAGGGCGTCGGCAAAGTAACCGTCCTCGATGCTGATAGCGAAGGTGGCAGAGCCATGCCAGTCGAGCTCGGTCGCGTCAGCCGTGAGCTTGTATCCGACCTGTTCGGCGGGCAGCGCCACAGCGAGCTTGCGGCCCGTGGCAACCGTAACCTTGGTCGCGGCGGAGGCTTCGTGGTCGTCATCGGCGCGGTAGCGCACTTCGTACGTGCCCGCGGCAAGACCGCTGAGCTCGGTCGCGCCTTCGGGCACAGCCTGATACTCGCCCGAGTCCTTGGCACGCCACTCCATGGTGGCGTCGACGCCCGTGATTCTGCCGTCAGCCTTGGCGCTGACGGTCTCGGCCACACCCTGGACCACCGGTGCGCCCTTGGGAGCCTTCTTGATGGAGAACTTGCACGTCAGGCCCGTTGCCGGCAGCTTGTAGTTGCCCTGGTCGGCGCCCGTCAGCTCGGTGATGGTCGCCGTGTAGGCGCCGGCCTTGACCGCAGCGCCGTCAACGTACGCGGAGACGTCGTCATCACCCATGACGTTGCCGAGCTCCGCCTCGGGGCAATGCTTCTCGCCGTCGTAGGTGAACTCGGCGGTGGCGTCCCACTCCACGGTGAGCTCGCGCTTGTCGATGGTGAACTTACCATCAACGAATGTAATCTCGTAGTTAGGGTTAGCGCCCTCGGACTGCGACGCCGTCACGACGTAGCCGCCCTTGTTCACGGTCTCGCCGGCCTTGCGGGAGACGGTGATGTCCTGGAGGGACTCGCCCTCGACGAGCTCGCCCTCGGTGACCTTCGAGCCCAGAGCAGGATCATCGTCGCCGTACGTCTTGGAGGCATTGGATGCCGTCACGGTAACCTTGCGCGGCGTGACCACAAGTTCCGCCTCGCCCTCGATAGCGGCTCCGTCGACGGTCGCGCTGTACTTGAACGGCAGGGTGCCGACGTCCTTGATCTCGGGAGCGGAGGTAGACCAATTGACGCCACCGTCGATGCTGTACGTGACCGCCGTGCCCTCGGGCAGGGCCGAGACATCGGCGGTATGGACCTTGCCGTCATACTCGCCGGAGTAGCCGGCAACAGAAGCCGCCGGGATTACAACCTTATCGGAGGAGTTGTAGTCGCAGACAGTGCAGTGCAAATGTTTGGATCCAGGCTTCTCGACTGTAGGCTTCTCGTCAATTACCCACTCGAAGGAATGCTCGGCAACGTCAATCCGCTCTCCGCACGTGCAAACATGCCAGTGAGAAGAACCGTCGCTCTTCCAGCCGGTACCATCGGGCTCGTGCTTGACGATGCCCTCGACGGTAATCACGGTGTCTTTCTCAACCTTAGACAGTTTGTAAACACCCTGCTCGCTGGGTTTGATGGTCTCGCCGTTTGCCTTAACAGCAAGACCCTTGGTCGCGTAATAGCCATCCGCAACCGTAAGCTTAAGCGTCGCAGAACCATGCCAGTCGAGCTCGGTCGCGTCAGCCGTGAGCGTGTAGCCCGTCTGCTCGGCCGGCAACGTCAGCTTAAGCTTAGGCCCAGCGACGATGGTAACGGTAACGATCTCGGAGGCTTCATAATTCGTCGTCGCCCCGTAGCACAGGCGATATGAACCAGGCGCCAGATTCTCAAGCTTGTCGCCATCGACCAAATCACTTGCCTTGATGAACATCATCTGCTTGCTAGGCTTGCCCAGCATCATCGATGTATCAACGCCCTCAATCTTACCGTCGTGTTTACCACTCACGGTCTCCGCTGTCGCCTTTACATTGGGAGCACTGTCCCGTTTGGCCTTGGCGATAGCGTACGTGCATTCAATGCCCGAGGGCTTGCGGTAGTTAGAGAGAACCTTATCCTCACCGACGAGCCCAGTCACCTTCGCCGTATACGTGCCGGCATTTACCTTTGCGGCGTCAGTGACCTTGAGAGACACGTCGTCGCCGTTAACCAGATTGGTTATCTCTGCCGTGGGGCCCTGCTCTTGGCCGTTGTAAACGTATTGACCAACATTCCACGTCACCTCGATAGTGCGACGTGTGATGGTGAACTCGCCTGCCTCAAACGTAATGTCGTAATTAGCGTTGGCACCCTCTTCCTGAGAAGCCGTCACCTTGTACGTCTTATAACCGGTCAGGACACTCTCGCCCTCATCACGCTTGTACGTAATATCAGAAAGCGTATCGCCCTCCATAAGGGAGCCGGCCGTCACTTTATAGGTAAAGTCGGGGTCCGGGTCGCCATACGTTTTAGAAGCAGTAGCGGGCGCCACCGTAATCGGGCACGGCGTCACCTCGAGCGTCACCTGTCCCTTGATGTCAGAAGCACCAGGGGTTGTCACCTTATAGTCGACCGTGGTCTTGCCGACGTTTTTGATTGTGGGGGCATCCGTTTTCCACGTTTTGCCGCCGTCGATGCTGAACTGAGCCGTCGCGCCAGCCTTAAGGTCAACGCTCACGGCATGCTCTTTGCCATCATACACGCCGACATAACCGCCGATGCACGCCGGGGGAATCTCCTCCTCGCGCAGGACATAGCCGCACGTGGAACATTTATACTGCTTTAGGCCGGGTTTCTCGCTGGTAGGAGCCTTAACTTCCTCCCAGCAGAAATCATGCTTTCCTTCATTTATCTTCTCGTTGCAACGGCACACCTGCCAGTGGGTGCCATCTGAGCCTTTGGTCTTATACCAAGTACCGTCCTTCGACGCGCAAGGGCCCTCCGCGATTGTGAAGACGTTGGCCGACGAAGCGTAGTGGTTGTTGTCCTTCTTAAAGCGAACCTCATACTTCCCGGCAGCAAGCGACTCGATTGAAGTTTTGCCAGTGCGGACGGATTCCCAGTATGTGTCCCCGTATTTTCTCCACTCATAGGTCTCATTCAGATTGGAAAGCGACCCATCCTCGAGTAAATGCGCACTTTGGTCCTTGACCTTGACACCTGTGCCTTCGCTAGCGATATAACGCCACGGAGCAGCAGTCTGCTTGGCCGGCGTGATCTTGATTTCAACCGACCCGCTCTTTGTCACATAGTCTTTCGCGGTGATGCGATAATCGACCATCACGGAGCGAACCTCGCCCTTGCGAGTGCGCTGAACGTCCGTGTAGCTCGGAGCCTCCTGCGACCATTCGTCGCTCTCATCCACGCTGTACTCAATCTTCATGCCGGCAGGGGCTTTCGATACCGAGACGTTGACGCCATGCGGATGCCCGTCATAGTCGCCCTCGAATCCCTCTGCCGTCACGTTCTCAAACTGCGTGCCTGTGATGGTCCAGTTTGCATATGCCGAACCCGTATAGTTACCCGTACCCTTGATATAAACCTGATAGTACGGGAAGTAGGAATTGGAGCTGGGAGGATCGGTCGCGCTCACCGTGCTATACGAGGAATCACTATCAATCTTGTAGTCGCCGTCCTTGACAAAGGATGACCAGCTTTGAGTATCGTAGTTGTAAACCTTGACAGAGAAACTAGGCGCGATCGTCTTGCCCGTCCACGGGTACGCACGGACTTTCTCGCCATTGATCGTGGTGTCTGTTCCGTCGTCATCGAATTCAAACGTGAGCCCGCTGACCTTGCTCAGCTCCAGCGGCCTAATCTCGAACTCGCGAGTGAGCGTCAGGTAGTCTTCCTGGCCATTGACCTTAACTTTGGACTCGATGCGATAAATTCCCGCATCGGTAGGAACTTTTTCCAGTGGCTCGCCCTTGCTGTCGCCCCAGCTCGAAAGCTTGTAATACTGAGACCCGGAGATACGTACGCCTCCCGTCGAGACGATATCGTCTCGAGCATAGCCGTCCTTATTCGACATCGTCAGCGTTGGAGTGACTTTACTGCCGCTGTATGTAACACCCAGCTTTCCCTTATCCGACGTTGCTCCATCGATGCCCAGCTCGACGGCATAACCATTTTTGTAGTTGCAATCGCTCGGGCGCATCTTGCCGGAGCAGGTGACCTTCAGCTGACATGAACTGTTGGCGGCCTTTTCCACCGACCACACATGCTCGTGCGGCAGGCGCGAGGCGTACACATATCCGTCGTCTGTCTTTCCGATGCCGACACTCGGGTCGTCCGTAGTGACACGGGCGAGCAGGTTGGCCTCATCGATATCGCAAGTGCCAAGTTTCCACTGCGTGCCCGTATAGGCACCCAGCTGATCATCCTTGAGCGACAGCTGAACCTTGCCCGTGAAGGTATCGGCAATGTTCAATTTGCTGAGATAATAAATCCCCGGGGTATCGAATGCGAGTCCTCGGGCGCCTTTATCGCCTTTAGTAGTAATGGTCGTATTACCGGCAAGCGTCACCATTCCGCGAGCATACACAGTGTTTCGACGCGTGTTCGCATCGGTATAGTAGTACGTGCCCTCTGCATAAGTGTCGCTCACCTGTGTATTGTTGAGCGTGCATGTCGAATTTTTAGCAACCGCGATTGCACTCGTCATGACCATATCTTGCGTATAGTTCGCCGCTTCTTGCGTCGATGTGATGGCACAACCGTTCAGCGCAACGTCCGCATTATTGACAACAATGTTGCCAGCATGGGTATGCTCATTTTTATCCTGCACTGCAAGTTCTTTGCACCAGATCGATTCTTGGTGATTGTTCTTGAAGGTGCAGCTGTTGAGCACGACCTTGGGCTTGCATCCGCGGCCCACGACACTTAGCGCACCAGCACAGTCATCTCTATTATTCGTAAATTCACAGTTGCTGAACGTGACATCCAGACTCTTTGCACCGTTCGCCGAGCTGAGAATCGTAATCGGCGCCGGAGAGGCTTCATATTTAGTTTTGTCGTTGCCGTATTGGCTACCGCCGCCACCATAAGACGCATAGTTCCCTGTGCAATTCCAGTTGCTGACCTTGACATTGTCGAAAGTCGCCGTTTCGCCATCGGCCATCGTGCCGTACAGCGCAATTGCCCTCTTAGACTCCCCTGAGGTTACCGTCTTAAGCTCGATGCCGGAAACCTTAAGGTTCAGGCTGTTGGGGACCCTGTTTTTATCGGCACCATCGCCGTGACCGTCTCTTCTGCCGGCATTATCGGACAAAAAGCTCTTGCCGTTGCAATAGACGGGAGTCCTGCCATTCCCGTTGGTTCCAATGAACTCGATATAGCCGCCGTCAAGCACAAAGAGTTCGTCGTAGCCGCTGCCTCTTTTGTCCTTAATGGAACCATTCCAGCGACCTTGATATGCATTCTCGGTGAGATAAATGCGCGTCGGATCTTGCTCGGTACCGCCCTTTACGACGTAATGGTTGATCTTGATCTCTCCACCGACAACGTAATCCTCACCCGCCTCGAGCGTCACCGTGTCGGCAACGTAGGGGTTGGTGCTCTCTGTTTGGGCTATCTTCACATTCGAAGGAATATCCGCCGTAGTCGCCGCCTCGGCCGCGGCCGGCGTCGCCACGAGCGCGCATGCCACGGTGGCGATGCCCAGCAGGCGCGTCAGTACGGCGCGCATCCCCATCTTCTTCTCCCTCATCGTGCAGCTCCCTTTATCCCTATGCTTCGCGATGTCTGGCATCGTTTGGCGCTGACGGCTGGCGTGTTCCCTGGCCAGCCACCAGCATGTATTGACATGTTTATCCACGGATTATTTTGCTGCTGCACTTTCTAACGCCCTGCCGTTTGGCGCGAGTTGCACGACGTGGGGCGCAAATGGGACACGCCTCCGCGAGCGGTCCGCACCCAATGTGGCAAAATCGAACTACTAAGGGGGCCCAGAATGCTCAAGATTATTGCCTGCGACGATGATGTCGCTTTTCTAGATAGACTGCACCGGATGATCGACCGTTGGTCGACCGAGACGGGCACGGCGGTCGATGTTGCGCTTGTCACGCGCGGCGAGGACCTGCTGGCCCGCCATGCCGCATCGCGCGCCGACATCATTCTGCTCGACATGATCATGCCGCTCGTCAACGGCATGGACACCGCGCGCGAATTGCGCCAGGCCGACACCGCCGTGCGCCTGGTGTTTCTCACCTCATCGCCCGAGTTTGCACTGGAGTCCTACGAGGTCCGCGCCTTCGACTATCTGCTCAAGCCCGTGTCTTACGAACGCCTGGCACGGCTACTCGACGAGCTTTCGAGCATGCGCCCGGCGGCAACCGACGAGCTCGTGATCAAAACGTCCTTTGGCTACCACGCCCTGCGCCTGTCCGACATCGAATATGCCGAGGCGCGCAACAAGCACGTGGTCTTCCACCTGCGCGACGGACGCGATATCGAGGCACTCGAGTCGTTCCGCAGCGTCGAGGACCGCTTGGAGCAAAACGCAGCCTTCTTTAAATGCCACCGCAGCTACCAGGTCAACCTGCGCAATATCGATCACTTTGACCGCACGGACATCGTCATGCGCTCGGGTGCGTGCATCCCGCTTTCGCGCAGCTGCAAGCAGGGATTCCAAGACGCCTACTTTGCGGTTCGCTTTGAGGGTGGGAGACACTGATGGTCTCCTCGGTCGAAATGGTCCTTTGGGCAATCCACCACGCCACGACGCTGCTCTTTGGCGTCTTTGCCTCGGCGGCGCTGTGCGGTGTCGAGATCAACCGGCGTCATGCGCTTGAACTGGTGCTGGTCGGTGCCGTAACCGGATGCGCATTTGGCCTCGCCAATGCCGTCGGCGGCGAGCTTTTCGCCCGCCAGGTATATCCGCTCGTCGTGCATCTGCCGCTCGTCATCTATTTGTGCGCGCGCTACCGCCTGAGCCCGCTGCTTGCCGTGCTCGGCATTACGAGTGCCTATCTGAGCTGCCAGTTCAGCAATTGGATGGGCATCGCCGCATTTGCCGCAACCGATTCGCAGATCGCGTACTATCTGGCGCGCATCGCGACCACACTCGCCGTCTTTGCCGTCCTGTTGCATTGGGCCGGCGACATCGGTCCACGCTTGGCGATTAAAAGCACCACCGAGCTGGGCATCCTTTTAATCCTGCCGCTCGTCTATTACGTCTTTGACTATGCCACCAACGTCTACACCACGCTGTTCCACTCGGGCTCGGTGGTAACGGTTGAGTTTTTGGCATTTGCGCTCTGTGCCTTCTATCTTATGTTTCTTGCCGTTTACCTGCGCGAATACGAAGAAAAGGAAACCGCCGAGCGAGAGCGCTGGATGCTCGAAACCCGCGACAGCGCCGCCATTAAAGAGCTCGAGGCCTGGCGTCAATCTGGGCGCGAGCTATCGATTCTTCGCCACGATATGCGCCACTTCCTACGCGGCCTGGCCGCTTTAATTGAGGAGGGCCACACCGACGAGGCGCTCAAACGCATCGACGAACTCTGCGAAGCCGGCGACCGCACCGCCGTACGCCGCTTCTGTGCCAACGAGACCGTAAACATCGCGCTTTCGTCATTTAACTCGGATATCAATAGAAACGGCATTACCGCCAACCTACGCGCCGCCGTACCCGAAACCGTCCACGTAGGTGACGCCGACCTGTTTAGCGTGCTCTCAAATGCCTTGGAAAACGCTATCACCGCCGCAAGCGCCGCGCCCCAGGGAAAGCGATTCGTCGACTTTGACCTGCGATTAGAGGACGGCCAGCTGCTGCTGTTAGTTTCCAACACGTTTGACCGCGCGCCGCGCATGGTCGACGGCATGCCCGTGACCCGGCATGCGGGCCACGGCTTTGGCACCAAGAGCATCAAACTTGCCGTGGAGCGCATGAACGGCAACTGTCAGTTCCGCATTAACGGCGATCGGTTTGAGCTGCGCGCTGTGATGTAGGGACGCGGGCGCGACGGATTTGCGTTCCGCGGGTACGGCTCGCCCGCTCGGGGTCGTTTGTCGACGCGGGCTCGCTACAGCGGGGCGGCCGCCGGAGTCAGCTGCTTGATGTAGGCCCACATGCGCTGCTTAGCGGCCTTGTCGGTGAGTGCCGCCTCAAAGCCGTCGAGTGCGAGCACGCGGCGGCCCTGCACATGGGCGACCAGGCCGGGCTTGAGCATGGCGGTGTCGAAGTCATCGATCGCCACAAGCATATCGGCGTAGGTCTCGCGCATGGCGTCAGCCGCGTTGTTGTCGAGCAGTAGCACCGCCTCGGGGTCCAAGGCCTCAAGCGCCTCGCGGAACAGCCCGCACGGCAGAGTCTCGCCCACCGCGACCGCTCCGTCACCCACGCCGGCGACGCTTGCCAGCACGCAAAAATCCTCGGGCGCGTAGCCGATGGCCCCAAGCGCCTTGCGCAACGCCGCGCCATCCGGGCCGGCGGCAAGCTCGCCACCCGAACGCTCGGCCTCGTCCAGATCGCCTTTGACCAGCACGATCGGCGAGCACGCGTTGCCCACGATACGCACGCCACGGACCGCGAGCGATGCGAGCTCCTGCTCGGTCGCCTGGGCGATGGCTTCATTTTTCTGGCTTTGTGACGTGGACATGCGCTCTCCAATCGTTTGCGTGCCCACCATTATATAAAAGAGCTGCCCGCGAGTGGTTGCTTTGCGGGCGGCTGGGTATAAGCACGGTCGTACTGAGTTTTACGCGGCCGAGCCGCGTCGCATTATGGAGGTCACCATGGCTGACATTAATCAGATTACCCCCGAGAACTTCGATTCCATCGTTAACGACAGCCTGCCCGTGCTGGTCGATTTTTGGGCACCGTGGTGCGGGCCCTGTCGATCCCTCTCGCCCATCGTTGACGAGGTTGCCGATGAGCTGGCGGGCAAGCTTGCCGTTGCCAAATGCAACGTCGACGACAACCAGGACCTGGCCATGAAGTATGGCGTCATGAGCATCCCCACGCTGATTGTGTTTAAGAACGGCGAGGAGATTGACCGCTCGGTTGGCGCTCTGCCCAAGGCGAGGCTGCAGGCGCTGCTGGAGAAGCATCTGTAATACGCTTGTTACTTACCCGCCGTCTATGAGCGCTTTTGCACCGCTCGCCGGACTTCTGGATGCACCGAGTGCAACCACGGATAGTATGGTAAATACAAACAGCCCCCAGTGAACGGGTGCGGGTCAGACGGACTCGCACCCGTTTTCTTATGCGGTAGCGCCCCGCGCGGGCGTAGTAGAATCTGAACCACTGGATCGCCCCGAGCATAAGGAGATTTCCCATGCATGACGTCGGAATGAACATGAGCCAGCTTGCCATGAGCGTCAAACAGGTCGACGACACCATCGAGCTCGCTCACGAGTGGAGCCATCAGCTGCTGCATGCGACCGAGAATTTTGACATGGAGCGCATCGGCGCCAAGCTCGAGGCAGCCATGGCGGCGCTCCACGAGGCGCACGACGCACTCGAGGGCTACGAGGAAGCCATCGAGGCCGACCACAACTCCGTCGGCTCCGTGAAGCTGGTGTAAGGTGGCCGAACACGAGCACGGCTGCGGGTACGAGCACGAGCATCCGCACGGGGCGGACGGTGACGCGGGCTGCCACTGTAGTGGCTCCGGCTCCGAGCTGGTCCGCTTTTCGGTTACCGCACCGGACGACCTGCTGCGCCTTTTTGACGAACAGATCGCGCGCCGCGGCGACGTGGCCAACCGCTCCGAGGCCGTGCGCGACCTGATTCGCGCCTCGATTGCCAAGGAGCAGATGCGAACGCCCGACGAGCAGGTTATCGGGTCGCTCACCATGATCTACGACCACCATACCGGCGACCTGACGCGCCGCCTGGACGAAGTGCAGCACGACTACACCGACGAGATCGTATCGACCATGCACGTGCATCTGGATCACCACAACTGCTTGGAGATTCTGGCGCTCAAGGGTCGCGGCGAGCGCGTCTACGAACTAGCCGACCGCCTGCTGGGCCTGCGCGGCGTCAAACACGGGGAGCTCACCTGCGCCGCCACCAAGCAGAGCCTGGGGCTGTAACAGCACACATTTCAACGAAGGAGGGTCGCATGCGACATGCGCATATCCATGTAACGGGCATTGTGCAGGGCGTCGGCATGCGGCCGTTTGTGTATCGCGAGGCCATGGCGCATGGCATTTGCGGATGGGTGCTCAACGCGGGCGACGGCGTGCATATCGAGGCGCACGCTCCGGCCGATGCGCTCGATGCTTTTGTTGCCGCGCTTTCTGAGCATGCGCCTGCGGCAGCCCGCGTAGAGCATGTCGAGGTTGTGGGCTTGGCAGCCAACGGTTGGGATGCCGCCAATGAACAGGGTTTTCGCATTGTGGCATCGCAGGATCAGACCGCGCACACCACGCTCGTCTCACCCGATATCGCCACCTGCGATGATTGTCTGCGCGAGTTGTTCGACCCCGCCGATCGGCGCTATCACTACCCTTTTATCAACTGCACCAATTGCGGACCGCGCTTTACCATCATTCGCTCGCTGCCCTATGACCGAGCGGCCACCTCGATGGATTGTTTTCCCATGTGCCCCTCCTGCGCCGCGGAGTATGCCGACCCACTCGACCGGCGTTTTCACGCGCAGCCCGATGCCTGCTTTGATTGCGGGCCGCATATCATGTGGCGCGAAGCGAGCGTGAGCGATGAGCCAAGCGAAGCCGCCGCGTCGCTGGCCGTCGGTACCACACGCGAGAACAGCGACGCCATTATCGAGCGCTGCGTTGAGCTGCTGGCCAGCGGTGGCATCGTCGCCATCAAGGGCCTGGGCGGATTTCACTTGGCATGCGACGCCTCCAACGAGCAGGCGGTAGCCGAGCTTCGCCGCCGCAAACGCCGCAGCAACAAGCCGCTTGCCGTTATGGTGCGCGACCTTGCCGACGTTGAGCGCCTGTGCCATGTCAACGACGTTGAGCGCGGCTTGCTGGCCGGCAGTATCCGCCCCATTGTGCTGCTGCGCCGGCGTGCTGTTTGCGGGAGCGACGGCTCCCCCGACGCCCTCGCGCTCGCGCCGTCCGTCGCGCACGACCTGCCCGAGCTTGGCGTTATGCTCACCTACACCCCGCTTCAGCATCTGTTGCTTGCCGCGGCAGAAGCCCGCGGTATGTACGCGCTCGTCATGACCAGCGGAAACCTGAGCGAAGAACCCATCGAGACCGACGACGACCTTGCCTGGGAACACCTCGTTGCCGCCGGCATCGCCGACGCGTTGCTCGGTAACGACCGCGCGATCCTCTCGCGCTACGACGACTCCGTGGTACGCGTGGTCGACGGCATCGTTATGCCCGTTCGCCGCGCTCGCGGATATGCACCCCAGCCGCTGCCGTTGCCGGCGCTCGAGGGCGCTCCGTCCTGTGTGCTCGCCTGCGGGCCACAACAAAAGGCCACGATTGCGCTCACGCGTGAAGGGACGAACGGCGAGGCAACCTGTTTTGTGTCGCAGCATATCGGCGATGTTGAAAACGGCGGGACCTTCGATGCCTGGAACGCCGCGCGCACGCGCCTGGAAGATCTCTTCGACTTGGCGCCCGCCGCCTTGGCCTGCGATTTACACCCCAGCTATCTATCGGGCCAGTGGGCGCGCGAGCAGGCGCGAAAATGCAATCTGCCGCTCGTCGAGGTGCAGCACCATCATGCGCATATCGCGAGCGTAATGGCCGAGGCCATCGCCGCGGGCCAGCTTACAACCGACGCGCGCGTCCTTGGCATCGCCTTTGACGGCACCGGCGCCGGCACCGATGGGACCATTTGGGGCGGCGAGTTTCTTGTCGCCGACCTTGGCGGCTTTGAGCGCGCCGCGCATTTGCGCACCTGGGCGCTCCCCGGCGGGGCGGCCTCCGTGCGCGACGCCCGCCGCAACGCCTTTGCCCTGATCAGTGAGCTCGGTCTGCTCGAGCACCCAGGTACCGCTCGGCTTTTGAACAGCCTTGACGAGCAAACGCGCAGCATAACGGCAACGATGATCGAGCGCGGCATCAACAGTCCGCGCACCAGCAGCATGGGTCGTCTGTTTGATGCCGCAGCCGCGATTTTGGGCATTTGCGGCCAGGCAACCTACGAGGGCGAACCCGCCATCGAGCTCGAAGCCGCCGCCTGGCGCGCACTCGACAGCGAAATCGCCCATTTTTCCGACGACAACGCCGGCTATTTCGCATCTGGCCCATCGTGGTTGGACGGCTCCTATGTTCTGGACCAGAAAGCACTCTTTGTGGCACTTTTGGAGGGAATTGAAGCCGGAGCGCCCGCCGACAGGCTCGCGCTCGACTTCCATGTCGCCGTCGCGCGCTCCTCGGCGCGCATCGCCAGCGATATCTGCGTGCGCGAGGGCATCGACACCGTCGCGCTCTCGGGCGGCGTGTTCATGAACCGACTCCTGCTTCAGCTCCTCACCCGCGAGCTCAAAAGCGCGGGCCTTGCTATCTTGGTCCCCCACACCGTACCCGTCAATGACGGCTGCATCGCCTACGGTCAGGCGGCGGTCGCAAGCGCTCGTCTTGCGCAGACCGCATCACAGTAGCTTGCCCTCGCACGCCGCCGCGCCCAGCCGTCTCACAGGCGTAACGCGTTTGCCCGCGAACCCCGCGAGCGCTACCATCAACTGATGGATTATTAAGCGCCCATCCAGCGCAAAGCGTATAAAAGGGGAACAATATGTGCCTTGCCGTTCCCGGCAAAGTAGTCAAACGCGACGACGGCCTCAAGGCCACCGTCGACATGATGGGCATCGAGCGCCCCGTGTCGCTGCGACTCGTGCCGACGGCGCAGGTTGGCGACTATATTCTCGTACACGCCGGCTTTGGCATCCAGATCGTCGACGAGCAGGAAGCGCAAGAAACGCTCGAGCTTGTTAATGCCATGTCCGAGCTGGTCGAAGAGGACCAGCTCGCCACCAACCCGGCCGAGGCATACTAGTGGCGGCGGCGCAGCCGGTTCGCTCCGGTATCGACTTTTCGGCATTTCGCGACCCCAAGCTGGCTCGCGAGCTCATCGATCGTATTCATGAGCTTGTCGGCAACCGCAGCATCAACCTTATGGAAGTCTGCGGTACGCATACCGTGAGCATTGGCCGCTATGGCTTTCGCTCCATTATGCCGACGGGACTCAAACTGCTAAGCGGCCCGGGATGCCCCGTTTGCGTCACCGCCAACCGCGACATCGATCACGCAATCGCGCTTTCCAACATGGACGGCGCCATCATCACCACCTTTGGCGACATGATGCGCGTGCCCGGGTCGTCTACCTCGCTCGCCGCGCAAAAGGCGGCGGGGCGCGATACTCGCATTGTGTACTCCCCACTCGATGCACTCGATATCGCCGAACACAACCCCGATCGCCCGGTCATCTTTATGGGCGTGGGCTTTGAGACTACGACGCCCACCATCGCCGCCGCCATCTTGGAGGCCGAGGCGCGCGGGCTGCAGAACTTCTCGGTCTACTGCGCCCATAAGACCACGCCGCCGGCGCTGCGCGCCATCGCCAACGATCCCGAGACCGCCATCGACGGCTTTATCCTGCCGGGCCACGTCGCCACCATCACGGGCTTGGCGCCCTTTAGCTTTTTGGTCGATGAGTTCGATACCCCGGGCGTGGTCACGGGATTTGAACCGGTCGATATCCTGCAGGGTATCTGCATGCTGGTCCAGATGGTTGTCGAGGACAGGTCCGCGATTGGCAACGCCTACCGCCGTGGCGTCAACGCAGACGGCAATCCTGTGGCGCGCCAGCTGGTCGAGCAGGTGTTTGAGCCGTGCGATACCACGTGGCGCGGGCTGGGGCCGATTGCCAACTCGGGCCTTTCCATCCGCCCCGAGTTCTCGCGCTTTGATGCCCGTACCCGCTTTGACGTGCCCGTCGAGGAGACGGTCGAGCCGCGTGGGTGCCGCTGCGGCGACGTGCTGCGCGGGGCCATTACGCCGAGCAGCTGCCCGCTCTTTGGCCGCACCTGCATGCCCGAGCACCCTGTCGGCCCGTGCATGGTAAGTTCCGAAGGCAGCTGCGCGGCGTACTACCGCTACCGTGACTAGCCCGGACGCACCCGCACACCGGCACCACCCACGATTGGAGTTTTCGATATGTCCCATAGCGTTACCGATAGCACCGTCCTGCTGGGCCACGGCTCCGGCGGCCAGATGATGAAACGCATCATCGATGAGGTCTTTTTGGATGCCTTTGGGTCGCCCGAGCTGCTCGAAGGCAACGACGCCGGCGTCGCCGCGCTGCCCGCGAGCGGGCGCATCGCCATGTCGACCGACAGCTTTGTAGTCTCGCCGCAGTTCTTCCCCGGTGGCAATATCGGCCGACTCGCCGTGTGCGGAACCGTCAACGATGTCGCGACCTCGGGTGCCAATGTGCGCTACCTGTCGTGCGGCTTTATCCTCGAAGAGGGTTATCCCATGGACAAACTGCGTCAGATTGTGCAGACCATGGCCGAGACGGCGCGCGAGGCGGGCGTGGCGATCATCACCGGCGACACCAAAGTGGTTGAGCGCGGCGGGGCCGACGGCGTCTACATCAATACCGCCGGCGTGGGCGAAGTGCCCGTGGGCGTAACGCTCAGTGGCGCAAACTGCCAGCCCGGCGATGTCATCCTGGTCTCGGGTACGCTGGGCGACCACGGCATCGCCATCATGAGTCAGCGCGAGGGTCTGGCGTTTTCGAGCACCATCGAAAGCGACGCCGCGCCGCTCAACCACCTGATTGCCGATGTGCTTTCCGCAGCACCCGACACACGCTGCTTCCGCGACCCCACGCGCGGTGGCTTGGCGTCCACACTCAACGAGTTTGCCCAGGCCAGCAATGTTGCCATGGAGGTCGACGAGGATGCCGTGCCCGTGCGTCCCGACGTGCAGGCCGCCTGCGAGATGCTCGGCTACGATGTGCTGCAGGTGGCAAACGAGGGCAAGATGGTTGCCGTCGTGCCGGCCGAGCAAGCCGATGCCGCGCTGAGCGCCATGCGCGCCTCCCGCTACGGCGAGAATGCCGCCATCATCGGTCGCGTACTGCCGCTTGCCGAGGGCGCCCATCCCGCCGTGCGCGTGCGCACCGGCTGGGGCTCGACCCGCATCCTCGACATGCTCGTGGGAGAGCAGCTGCCGAGGATTTGCTAGGGTGGAACCGCACGGTCGGCGCGATGTGACCTGATATCCCTGGAGATGTTCAGATTCCAAGCACGCCCAACGCGGAAGCCCAGTATTATGGGGTGCGTTTTGAAACCCAATGACGGGAGCTTTCATGGCAGCAGCTTTTTCTCATGTGATCTTTGACCTGGACGGCACCATCCTCAACACGCTCGAGGACCTGGCGGCCGCCGGCAACCATACCTGCGAGATGCACGGCTGGTCCACGTTTGCCGTAGACGAGTACCGCTACAAGGTGGGAAACGGCATGCTCAAGCTGGTCGAACGCTTTATGCCTGCCGAGTATGCGGGCGACGGCCGCATGTTTGAGCAGACGCTTGCCGAGTTTAGGGCTTATTACGGCGAGCACAAGGAGGACCACACCGCCCCCTATGCCGGTACGATCGAGATGCTCGACCGCCTGCGTGCCGCGGGCGTGCAGCTTGCCGTGCTCACCAACAAGGACCACATCTCGGCGGCCCCGCTTATCGAGAAGTATTTTGGTTCCGAGCGCTTTGCGCTGGTACAGGGCCGCGTCGATGCGTTTCCTCCCAAGCCCGAGGCACCTGTTACGCTGCATGTGATGAAAGAGCTAGGCGCCGATCCGTCGACCACGCTCTATGTGGGCGATTCCAATGTCGATATCCTGACCGGCCACAACGCCGGCCTTAAGAGTGCGGGCGTCAGCTGGGGCTTCCGCGGCCGCGCAGAGCTGGAAGCCGCCGGCGCCGACTACGTGGTGGACACCCAGGCAGAGCTCGCGGCGCTGGTGCTGGGCGAGTAACGAGCGACACTGCTTAACGCAGCTGCGACAATTCTTCCGCGCGGAAAGCGCATCCCGTTTTGGAGCTCCGGAATGGGATGCGCTTTCCGTTTGAGGCGCATCAGGGAAACCGCATCCCGTTTCAGAGCAATATTCCAGGTCGCACTTTCCGCAACCCACCCCATCCGGAAAATGCGACCCACTATTCGGCCAAAAACCGGGTCGCATCTTCCCAAGCACTCGATGCAACACTGGCACAAGGAGTGTCCCCAACTGCCGGCAGAAAAGGAACGTCCCCAAGTGCTGCCTGGTCATTTAAGAACGTCCCCAATGACTACCCCAACAATGGCAACACCGCAGGTAGAGGACTGACAGCGAGCGGGCACCAGAGCGAACAAATTGGCATGAAAAGAGGACGGCATAGACCTTCTGGTCATGCCGTCCTCTTTGAATGACAAGTTGTCGCTCTGGTGCCCGCGCAGCGTCGAGCAGTTGCGGCGTTTGGTAAAACGCCGCAACGAACTAGCTCAGCATTGCATCCATCATCTCGGAGTTGACGGAGTCGTCGGCAGACCACTCACCGTCGTCGTTGCAGGTGTACTTGAAGATAACCGTGGTCTTCCTGGGCTCGGTGGCCTTGGTCACATCGACCATAACCTGACCGGCCATCTTATACAGCTCGTCATCGGAAGGAACCGTATCAAGCGCGGCGACCTTCTCCTGATACTGGGTGGAGAAGTCCTCGACGATCTTGTTCATGGACTTGCAGGTGATGGAGACCTCGGCGGTCGCGACACCCTTGTCCTCGTCGACCGTCACGTCGCCGATCTTGTAGTCAAAGCCTTCGAGATAGGTCTTGGCATACTCCTTGGGATCGATGCCCAGCTGCTCGAACTCGTCGCCCGAAGCCTCCTCCAGACCAGAGAGGAAGTCGTCGCCACCGTTCTTGACCTCGTCAAACTGCGTCGTAAGATCCTCGGTGATGAGCTCCTCAACCGAAGGACCTCCGCAGCCGGAAAGCACGACCACGCATGCGACCAAGACGGCCATGAGGGGCGCAAGCAGCAGCTTCTTTTTCATGTTGTTCCTCCCAATGAGCGGCACCGCGCTTCCCGGACGCGGCACACGTTGTAATAAGTAAGCCCATACTATCCACTTATGAACACCCTCGGCAACGCGAAGGCGTGGTCGGTTCGTTTTAGCGTCCGAACGGTTTGCAAGCCCGCCCAACGTACAATAAAACGCTTCCCCGCGATGCAATAAAAAAGGTGGCCGGAAAACCCGACCACCCTTGCACATCCTTTGGATGCCGCAGTTTACTTGCGGACGACCTTAACGATGGCGTCACCGGCGGCGACAGCGGAGTCGGCCTCGACGGTAAGCTCGACATCGGCAAACTCGGCGGTGTTGGACACGGCCACCACGACGCAGTCCTTGTAACCAGCAGCGGCGATCTTGGCGCGGTCGATCTTGAGTATGGGCTGGCCAGCCTTCACGACGTCGTCGGCCTTGACGAAGCCCTCGAAGCCGTCACCGTTCATGTTGACGGTATCGACGCCAACGTGCACCAGAACCTCGATGCCGCTATCGGACTGCAGACCCACGGCGTGACCCATGGTGACGGTCACCTTACCGTCGCAGGGAGCGTAGACCAGATCATCCTCGGGCCACACGGCACAGCCCTTGCCCAGAACCTCGCCACCAAAGACGGGATCGGGCACGTCGGCCATCTTGATGACCTTGCCCTTGACGGGCGAGCACAGCACGTCAGCGCCAGCAGAAGCAGAGATGGAGGCCGGAGCAGCGGCAGCCGCGGGCTCAGCCTTCTTCTTGAACATGTCAAACAGACCCATACGTTTTCTCCTCTTGATTAAGCGCAACGTTTTGCGCATGCCTATGGTGATTATAGTGCCAAATGGTTCAAATGCTAAGGTGGAGACTCGAATCGCGAGCCCTTCCCGGTAGTGCTCGTGGGACGAGCATCTCCTTTGCATCGCGGGTCGATAAGCCGAGTATCGTCTGCGCACGGAACGGGCAGAAGCGGGCGCACCAAACCCGATAATTCTTTTCGCTCTCGAGTCCTGCCGCCGCCCCGTCCCTGGCACTTCCTGATACCGACCGAAACGTGCCAAAATAAACCCATCCCTTTTTGGTAGGTTTGGCGAGTGTGGGAGTTCGCATGGATATCAAACGCAAGATCACCGAGGCGCAGGGCCTCACCCCCACCGAGCAACAACTCGGCATTGCGGCCCTTGCCATCGGCGAGGACATCCGCGGGCTTTCTATTAAGGAATTTGCCGCGCGCACCAACGTTTCTGTTGCGAGCGTGCACCGTTTTTGCAAAAAGCTCGGCCTCGAGGGCTTCAAAGATCTCAAGGTCGAGCTTATTCGCTTAGCAACCGAGGCAGGAAACCGGCGCGACGTGGATATCAACTTTCCCTTCGATGCCACTTCCACGCCTGCACAGGTTATGGAGCGCATGGAGGGGCTCTACCAGACCACGCTGGCCGAAACGCAGGAGCTGCTAGACCCCACGCAGCTTGACCACGCCGCCAAGCTCATCGCGAACGCCCGACAGGTCGACATCTACACGGGCTCGCACAACCTCTATCCAGCGGGAATGTTCCGCGACCGCTTGCTCTCCGCCGGCAAGAGCGCCACATGCTACGGCAACATCGAGGCACAGGTGCGCACGGCGCTTACCTCGGATTCAGACCGCGCGGCGATCGTTATCTCCTACAGCGGCCTTGCGCCCAACCTCAAGAAAATCTTGCCGATCCTCAGCAGCCGGCATGTCCCGGTCATCATCATCGGCACGCCCTACTGCGCGCGCATTCACCCCGGCTTTGCCGCCTACCTTACGGTGAGCGATCACGAGAGCATGACGCACCGCATCACGCAGTTCGCAAGCCACATCGCCGTGCAATACGTGCTCGATTCGCTCTACAGCAGCTACTTCGCCAAAGACTACGCCCGCTGCGCCGAATTCCTGGAGCGCTCGTTCCCCTACACCCGCCTGCCCGGGCTCAAGTAGTCATTTAAGAACGTCCCCAATGACTAATGGCCGACCTAATAACGACTTCTCGTCATTAGGTCGGCCATTTCAGCTCTAATAACTATTTATTCCGTAAACTCGTTATTAGAATCTGGCACAGGAGGCCAGACTCACATGTGGCACCACAGCGGAAAACAGCTTGCCCCTGCGCCAACCGAATGAGCGTTGATTTTCGGACACCTATCCAACGAGCGTGGATAATCTCCCACTTTGAGCCCACACGGGGGCCAAAAACGGGAGATTATCCACGCTCATTCCTAAGTAGTCATTGGGGACGCTCTTAAACGACCAGTCAAACAAGAACGTCCCCGGTGACTAGCGCGGCAACGCCGATGTTTTGGTAGCGCCAGCGAGCGGGTCGCATTTGTGACAAGGTGACGTGAAACGAAAGGGCGCTGACCTTCTGGTCGCGCCCTTGAAGTTGAACGTCAGATTGTCCAAATGCGGCCCGCGCAGCGTCGAGCAGTTACGGCGTTTGGTAAAACGCCGTAACTAACGTGCTCCGTACTGCTCGTAGTAGGCGTCGATGGCGGCCTTGAGCTCGTCATCGATGACGACCTTGCCATCGATCTCGTGGTTGTAGAGGGTCTCGACGACCTCGGCCATGGAAACGATGCTCGCGACGGGGAAACCGTACTTGGCCTCGATCTCCTTCTGCGCGGTGGTCACGCCGCCCTTGCCGACCTCCATGCGGTTGAGGGACACGATCAGGCCCTTGATTTCGACGTCGGCAGCAGCCTTAACCTTGGGATAGGTCTCGTCGATGGACTTGCCGCTGGTGGTGACATCCTCGACCATGACCACGCGATCGCCGTCCTGGGGCTCATAGCCCAGCAGGTTGCCCTTGTCGGCGCCGTGGTCCTTGGCCTCCTTGCGGTCGCAGCAGTACTTGACCTCCTTGCCGTACAGCTCGTGGTAGGCAATTGCGGTCACGACGGCCAGCGGAATGCCCTTGTAGGCCGGCCCAAACAGCACGTCAAAATCGTCGCCAAAGTTATCGTGGATGGCCTGGGCGTAATACTCGCCCAGCTTCTTGAGCTGATAGCCCGTCACGTAAGCGCCGGCATTCATAAAGAACGGAGACTGACGGCCGCTCTTGAGCGTAAAGCTGCCGAACTTAAGGACGTCGGACTCGACCATAAACTTGATGAACTCTTGCTTGTAAGCCTCCATGCGGGCTCCTCTCGTAATCGCGTACGTGCCTTCCAGTTTAGCGCAGGCGAAGCGTAGATGCGGGCGCGCTTTGGGGCCACGGCATTCTGTAAAGGCTTTGTCAGAGGGAATGGTTTTCCGAACAATGGGGTTGACATGTCAAACCCCCTCATCAAGAATACGGGCGGATTAAAAAGGGGTACGAGATACCCAAAGCGCGCTGCGCCCGGCCTTAAGGAGGTGTGCCATGGAAGGCAGTCCTAGTCGAAAAACCTGCATGTCGCCCTCGGCACGCCGCGAGGACTCCGCACACGCATAAACGCCACCGGCAGATCGTCAACCCCCCACAAAGGTGCCTGTCCCCTTTGTGGTGGTTCGTGAGCTTGACGTGAGCGACATCTAGGTTTTTTGCAACTCAATACGACACGTACGCTAACTCCCTTCAACAAGGAGGACCCTATGCTGATGCTCAAAACCGCCACGGTTCTCGAAGCCATCTCCAAGCGCCGCCGCACGGCGCGCCCTGCCGCTCGCACCGGCCTGTCCAAGAACACCATATTCGCCGCCACCCATAGCGCCGAGGACGCTCTCGTACTGCTTGACGCCACGGCAAACGGCCTCACCGCCGAGCAGGCAACCGAGCGCCTGGATGCCGCCGGCCCCAACACCATCGAAGCGCCGACCAAGACGCTCGCCCGCCGCATCGCCGACGCGTTCATCGATCCCTTCGCCGGCATCCTCGCCGCGCTCGCGCTGGTCTCACTCTACATCGACGTGCTCGCCGTGCCCGAGCCGCAGCGCGACCCCTCCACGGTCATCGTCATCAGCATCATGCTGCTGGTATCGGGCGGCATGAAGTTTATCCAGGAAGCCCGCAGCGGCAATGCGGCAGATGCCCTCAAGGACCTGGTCTCCAACACTTGCACCGCCCTGCGCGACGACGAGCGCATCGAGATCCTCTTCGACGAGCTCGTCCCCGGCGATGTGATCCGCCTCTCTGCCGGCGATATGGTGCCAGCAGATGCCCGCGTCATCACCGCGCGCGACCTGTTTGTCATCGAGTCCGCACTCACCGGCGAGAGCGAGGCAGTCGAGAAGACCGCTGCCGCCACCGTCGTCGAGGGCGCCGACGGCTCCGAGCTGCCACTCTCTGCCTGCAAGAACATCGTCTTTACCGGCACCTCCGTGCAAAACGGCACCGCCATGGCGCTTGTCGTTGCCACCGGCTCGGACACCTACCTGGGCGGCATCGCCAAGATACTCAACGGGCGCAGCGAAAAGAGCGCGTTTGACCGCGGCGTCTCGAGCGTCTCCATGTTGCTCGTACGCCTCATGCTCGTTATGGCGCCGGCCGTCTTTGCCATCAACGCCGCCACCAAGGGCAACGTCATCGACGCGCTGCTGTTCGCCACGAGCGTGGGCGTGGGCATCACGCCGCAGATGCTTCCCGTCATCGTGACCACAAGCCTGTCGCAGGGCGCCAAGGACCTCGCCCGTCGCCAGGTTATCGTCAAGGAGCTGCCGGCGATTCAAAACCTGGGCGCCATGGACGTCCTGTGCTGCGACAAGACCGGCACCCTCACCGAAGACCGCATCGTGCTCGAGCGCTACCTCAACACCGATGGCAACGAGGACGCGCGCGTGCTGCGCCATGCGTTTTTGAACAGCTTCTTCCAGACCGGCCTCAAAAATCTTATCGACCTGGCCGTAATCGACCGTGCCGATGTGACACCCTCGACCGTCGCACCCGATTCCATGCTGGGCCAGAGCCTGCGCGACCGCTACACCAAGGTCGACGAGGTTCCCTTCGATTTCTCGCGCCGTCGCCTGAGCGTAGTTGTCTCCGACGCCCAAGGCAAAACCCAGATGGTTACCAAGGGAGCTGCCGAGGAGATGCTCGAGATCTGCTCCTTTGTCGAGGTCGATGGCATCGCCCGGCCGCTCGCCGAAGACAAGCTCGCCCAGATTCGCAAGCAGGTCGCCGATCTTAACGCCGAGGGCCTGCGCGTGATTGCCGTGGCACAGAAGACCGATCCGCGCTGCGTGGGCGAGTTTGGCATCGCCGACGAATGCGACATGGTGCTGATGGGCTTTTTGGCCTTCCTCGATCCGCCCAAAGCAAGTGCCGCGGGCGCCGTCGCCACCCTCGAGGCCAAGGGCGTGGCGGTCAAGGTCCTGACCGGCGACAACGACCGCGTCGCCGCCACCGTCTGCGCGCAGATCGGCATCGATGCGAGCAACGTCTTGCTCGGCTCCGAGATCGATGCGCTCGACGACGCCGAGCTTGCCGAGCGCGCCGAGAAAACCCACCTCTTCGCCAAGCTCTCGCCGTTGCAGAAGGCGCGCCTGGTGCGCGTCATGCGCGAGCTACTCGGCCACACCGTGGGCTTTATGGGCGACGGCATCAACGACGCCGCCGCCATGCGTGCGAGCGATTGCGGCATCTCAGTCGATTCGGCCGTCGACATTGCCAAGGAATCCGCCGATATCATCTTGCTTCAGAAGGACCTGGGCGTGCTCGAACGCGGAATCATCGAAGGCCGCCGCACCTACGGCAACCTGCTCAAGTACCTCAAGACCACAGTGAGCTCCAACTTTGGCAACGTGCTGTCCGTGACCGTCGCGAGCCTGTTCTTGCCGTTTTTGCCCATGAGTGCCCTACAGCTGGTGCTGCTGTCGCTCGTCTACGAGATCGTGTGCATCACGCTACCGTGGGACACCGTCGATGACGTCTGGACCGCCCGTCCGCGCTCCTGGGACACCGCGTCCATCAAGGGCTTTATGCTCGAGCTGGGCCCCGTGAGCTCGCTGTTTGACATCGTGACCTTCGCCGCGCTCTTCTTTGTGGTGTGCCCCGCCACCGTGGGCGCAAGCTGGTCCGAGCTCTCCGGGACGGGCAACGTCGCGGGTATGGCGACCTTTGCCGCGCTCTTCCAGAGTGGCTGGTTTATCGAGTCCATGTGGTCGCAGACGCTCGTGATCCACATGCCTGTCTCTTATACACATCTGACGCTGCCGACGAATAGCCTTG
>CABSMS010000013.1 GCA_902478885.1 uncultured Collinsella sp.
GTCTCGTGGGCTCGGAGATGTGTATAAGAGACAGCACTGTGCGAGCGCGAGCTGACGGCCGACGATTACGAGAACAAAGCCCTGCCCACGCTGATCGATGCCTCGTGCGCCGGCGGCGGTCTGCTGCTGGAGGCCGTGAATATCCTGACCGACCGCGCCCCGGGTGCCGCGCGCAAGCACTGGGGTTTTGAGGGCTGGCAGCTGCATGATGCCGACCTATGGGAACAACTGCTTGCCGAGGCGCGCGAGCGCGAGGCGACGGCGCGCGAGCGCCAGGCGCGCATCGTGGCCGTAGACATCGACCCCGCCGCCCGCAAGACTGCCGAGCGTATGATCAAGTGCGCCGGCTACAAGCGTTTCGTCGACTTCTGCGCTGCCAAACCAGCCACCGTGCTGGACCATGCAGGCGCTGTCGCCGGCGCCGCCGTAGTCGCAGACACCACCGAGACCCCGCTTTCGCTCATGCACGACGCCATGACGCTGGTCGGCGAGCTGCGCCGCGCGTCCGAACTCGCTTCGGCACCGGTCGCCACGCTCGCCCGCGATGGCCTTATGGCCCGCGCGCTCCATGCCGAGCCTGCGCGCTCCATCGCCGTCATGCCCAATAACGAGGAGGCGGCTATTGAGGTCTGGCCCTCGCTCGACCACGCCGCCGCGGCATTCGAAGCTGCGACCAGCGCAGATGCCGAACAGCAGACCGCAGACGCTCAAGACGAAGCCGCCGACACTCCCATGCCCGAACCTGCCGCCACGCTCGACCTGGGCGACGGCAAGCCGCTGCCCGTGCTCATCCCCGAATCCGAACAGTTCGCCAACCGCCTGCGCAAGAACGCACGCCTGCGTCGCAAGTGGGCAAAGCGCGAGGGCGTGAGCTGCTACCGCGTCTACGATGCCGACCTGCCCGACTACTCCGCCGCCATCGACCTGTACGAGGGCTGCCCGCAGACGCCGGGCCGCTGGCTCGTCATCGCCGAATACGCCGCGCCCAAGACCATCGACCCCGCGCTAGCCCAGGCCCGCATGCTCGACATCTTGGCCATCGCACCGCGCATCCTAGATGTCCCGGCAGAGCATGTGCACGCCAAGGCCCGCATGCGTTCGCGCGGCGGTTCGCAGTACGGCAAGCAGGGCGCCGGCAAGGGCGCATCGGGCGAACGCGCCAACATCGCACGCCGTCGCCTGCCACTCATCGAAGAGGGCGGGCTCACCTTTGCCGTCAACTTTGACGACTACCTGGATGTGGGTATCTTCCTGGACCACCGCGTCACCCGCAACCTGGTGCGCGAGCACGCCAAGCAGGCGCGGCGCTTCCTCAACCTGTTCGCCTACACCGGCACCGCCACCTGCTATGCGGCAGACGGCGGCGTCGAGGAAACTGTGACGGTCGACCTTTCCAACACCTATCTGGACTGGGCCGAGCGCAACATGCGACAGAACGGCTTTGTGGGGCCGCAGCATCACTTTGTGCGCGATGACGTGCTCGCCTGGATTCGCGATCAGCGCCAGACGCGCAACCGCTGGGACCTGATCTTTGTCGACCCGCCCACGTTTTCAAACTCGTCCAAGATGGGCCGCCGCACCTGGGATGTCCAGCGCGACCATGTTGAGCTTTTGGCCGGCGTATCTCGCCTGCTCGCACAGGGCGGCCATGCCATCTTTAGCTGCAACCTGCGCGGCTTCCGCCCCGAGACGCGCAAGCTCGCACGCGCGGGCGTCGTGCTGGAGGACATTACGGCGCAGACCATCCCCGAGGATTTCGCACGCAACCAGAAGGTGCACCATTGCTATATCGTGCGCCGACTGCCCATCGAGGATGCCATGGCCGAGGTCGGCTTTAGCGCCGAGGAAATTGCCGAGCGAACCGAAGAGCTGCGCAACCCCGAGGCCCGCAAGCCCCATGCGGCAGCGCACGCGCACGCACAGGCCGGCGACCGAGGGCCGCGCGGCGACGGCAAGCCCGCCTGCGCAGGCAAGCCCAAAAAGAAGAAGTTCTACGCCAGCAAGCCCAAGGGCAAATAACAAAGTTGCGGTGGTATACGGACTGTTTTGCCTGGAATTAGGCAAATTTAGACCGTATTTCACCGCAACTCATAGTGGGATGGTGGTTGGCAATCTAGCCTTGGGTGACCAATCGGTAACCGATGCCCACATGCGTTTGGATATAGCGCGGATGCGCGGGGTCGGATTCGATCTTCTTGCGCAGCGTGCCCATAAAGACACGTAGGCTCGCCAGGTCGCTCTTGGTTGCCGTGCCCCAAATCTCGTGCAGGATAAACTGGTGCGTCAGCACCTTGTCGGCGTTATGCGCCAGCAGGCACAGGAGCTTGTACTCGATCGGCGTCAGATGCAGCTCCTCGCCATCCATCGTGGCGATGCCGGCATCAAAATCGATATGCAGCTCACCGGTATCGAACGAGCCCTCGGAGACAACGCCGCCCGTTTGCGCATACGAAAGGCGCCTGAGCGTCGTGCGAATGCGCGCAAGCAGCTCCTCGACCGAAAACGGCTTGGTCAGGTAGTCGTCGGCGCCGGCATCGAGCGCGCGAATCTTGTCCGCGTCCTCGCTGCGCGCCGATACCACGATGATCGGCATACCCGACCATGCGCGCACCGACTCCACCACCTTGACGCCGTCCATATCGGGCAGGCCCAGATCGAGCAGCACAATGCTCGGTGCCTGCGATGAGGCGGCGGCGATGGCGGCATGGGCAGTCTCAACGGCCATATGACGCAAGCCGTGCGCCTCGAGCGCGGCAACGATAAGGTTGCGGACGGCGGGATCGTCCTCAACGACCAAGATGAGCGGTTTTACGGCAGAGTTCGGCACGGCGCTACTCCTTATCAAACGAAACGTCGGCGACGGGAAGCTCAATCGTAAAGACCGAGCCGTGCGGGTCCGCCGCGGCAACCTCTATGCTACCGCCATGCGCCAACGCAATGGAGCGGCAGAGCGAAAGACCCAGGCCAACGCTGCGGTGGCTGTCGGCAAGACCGTGGTTGGCGGTATAGAACGACTCAAAGATCCGCTCGCGGTCCTCGGGTGCGATGCCCGGACCATCATCGGCCACCGAGCACGCCACGCGTCCATCGTCGACGCTAATCGAGATCACGATATGCGAGCCTGCGGGCGTATAGGTGATGGCGTTGTTCACCAGATTGACCACCAGCTGCACCATCAGGCGCGCATCGACGTTGACGAGCGCCGGCTCATCGCACGCCACCACCTTAAGGTCGTGCTCGCGCACGGCAGGGTTCACGTGGCGCAGCGCCTCCTCGACGATATCGTCCATGAGCTCGAGCGTGGTCGACAGTCGCATACCGCCGCCCTCGAGCTTGGTAATGGCGAGCAGGTTCTCGACGGTGGCGTTGAGCCACAGCGCATCCGAGCGAATGGATAGAAGCAGGCAGCGGCGCGTCTGGGCATCGAGCACCGCGGTGCCGGTCGAGCCCTGGTCGAGCAGCACGTCGGCATTGCCCGAAATACTGGTGAGCGGCGTGCGCAGGTCGTGCGAGATGGAGCGCAGCAGGTTGGCGCGCAGCTGCTCGTTTTTGGCGAGCACCGCCGCCTCCTCGCGGGCCTCCATGGCGCGGGCGCGATCGAGCGCCAGCTCGCCTTCGCTCACGATGGCATCGGCAAGTGTCCGTTCCTCATGTGTCAGCACGTCGGGCTCGGCAACGATAGCCAGCACGCCCACCACCGAGCCGGGGTCGCCCGAGCGCACGAAGCCGTCGCCCGTGCGAACCGTCAGGTAGATGCCATAAAACGCCGAGCCGCCAAACGTGGCGTCGAGTGGCGTTCCCACATAGGCGGACGTCGAGAGCCGCGGCGGCATCTGCGGCGCCAGTTCATGCACCGGGGCGGCATCGCCCACGGCTGTGTACGTCGCACGCGGCAGCAGGTCATCGCCCTCGGCGTCGGCGCTGTACCACACGACCGGACAGCCCGAAAGACGCGCCAGCTGCGTGGCCATGGCGTGAACGATCTGATGCTGATCGGCGCACCGCTGCAGCATGCGGTTAGTCTCGAGCACCATATGCGTGCGACGGTCGCTGGCGGCAGCCTGCGCCAAGGCGCGGCGCAGGGCCAACGCAATCGAGCTCGACACAAGCGAGACCACGAACATGATGAAGAACATGCCGGGATAGACGCGGTCGATAAGCGACAGCGAGTAGCGCGGGTCGACAAACAAGAAGTTGTAGAGCGCCACGGCGGCAGCCGAGCTCAGCAAGCAATACAGGCGACTCCAGGTAAAGAACGCGCACAGCTGAACGGCGAACACATAGACAATCATGATGCTCGGCGCGAGACCCGGATGGTCGAGCAGCGCGCCCACAATCGTCGCCGCGACCAGCAGCCCCGCCGATACGCAGGCGTCATACAGAGGAGTGCGGCGCGTCAGCGTTGTGCGCCGCCACCAAAAGCTATCGGCAATATCGCCGTCCGTACGGACGTCCATCAGCGCCCCGCCCCTCTCTCAAAAACAAAAACCACCACAAAGGGACAGGCACCTTTGTGGTGGTTTTCCCTCGTGGTGGTTCTAAGTGTAAAGCCTTCTACGACCGGCAGCCGCTAGACAAACAGCACGTGCGCGAGCAGGGCACACACGCACACCACTCCAAATACCAGCGCCACGATCGAGATCACGCGGTCGGCCATGTCCATGTTGGCGCGATTCGTAAAGAACCGATCTTCGGCGGCGTCGGCGCGCGCCTCACGCACCATTTCGACCACCGCCTCGCGGCCATCGAGCGCCTCTGTATCCATGTTTACCTCCCGGCTTTCAATTCATCCATCGATAATCAACTCCGTGTAGTCTCCGTCGACTACGGGCGCTCGTTGGGAGCCAGACGCTGCATCTTGCTCACAGCCTTGAACTTGGTGAACAGCGGCACGTACTCAAAGCTCACGTTGGAGTTCTCCAGGCCGTACCAACGCGCGGGCGTACCGGCGGCGCGGCGGATGATGTACTTGAGCGTGATGGCCGTACGCTCACTCGGCTCCACGTCGCTCTCGGGCGCCAGAAGCTTACGGATCATGACGAACTTGAACGTACCGATGTTGCCCGGATCCTTGTAGACCGAGTAGTCATGCGTCTGCGGCGGCAGCTCGCCGGTGGCAGCCAGGTCCTGAACAACCTGACGCAGGTAGGCATTGACGCGCTGGTTGATCTTGTAGCCCAGGTACAGATGCACGCGGAACACGTAGTCGGTGCCGAACGTCTCGACAGAATAGGCAAAGGTGTGCGGTTCGTCCATGGTCTCGACATTCACAAACCACCAGGCGTGGGCACGCTTGGGATGCTTGTCCAAGATCGAATAGACGATATCGCGGTCGATGTAGTCGGTATGGGTGTCCTTGGTCAGGTACACGATGTTGTCGCTCATGCGCTCGTAACGGTCGTCGTCGCGCAGACGCTTGAGCTGCGGCAGGTAGCTACGCAGCGGCAGCAGCGTAAACTGGCGCTGCTCGACCGCCGTGCCGTTGTACCAGCACACCATAATGCCCATGATGAGCATGGCCATCAGAATGGTGAAATAGCCACCGTGGAAGAACTTGGTAAGCGAGCTCACAAAGAAGAAGCCCTCGAGCATGAGGAAGAACGCAACGAAGATATACGGGGCGACCTTAAGGCCGCGATCAACATGCAAGTAGAAGAAGAGCAGCAGCGTCGTGCACATCATGGTCAGGGTGATCGCCAAGCCGTAGGCGGCCTCCATGTGCGCCGAGCTCTGGAACAGCAGCACCACGATGACGCAGCCCACAAGCATGACGTTGTTAACCATGGGGATATAAAGCTGGCCCTTGGTCTCGGCCGGGTAAAAGACCTGCATGTGCGGCATCAGGTCCAGACGGCTTGCCTCGGACACCAGCGAGAACGCGCCGGTGATGAGTGCCTGCGAGGCAATGATGGCCGCGACAGTGGAAAGGCCGACGGCAAAGGGACGCAGGCCCGGGGTGAGCATCTGGTAGAAGGGGTTGAGGTCGGCAATGCCCATGAGCTCGGGGTTGGCAGCGTTGTTCATAAGCCAAGCGCCCTGGCCCATATAGGACAGCAGCAAGCAGCACTTAACGAACGGCCAGGTTGCGTAGATGTTGCCGCGGCCCACGTGGCCCATGTCGGAATAGAGCGCCTCGGCACCGGTGGTGGCAAGGAAGCAGCTGCCCAGAATCATGATGCCTGCATGGTTGTTGGGGCTCAGCAAAAAGCCGATGCCGCGCAGCGGGTTGAGGCACAGCAACACCGCGGGGTGCTGGAAGACAAAGAACAGACCCGTACCGCCCAGGAACAGAAACCACAGCGTCATGATGGGGCCAAAGGCACGGCCGATCTTGGCCGTGCCGATGCGCTGCACCAAGAAGAGCACAATGATAATGGCAAGTGTGATGGCCACGACGCGGCCCTGGTCGTCGCCCAACACAGCATGGACTGCCGGAATGGTGCGCAGGCCCTCGATAGCCGTAGTCACGGTAACGGCGGGCGTGAGGATGCCATCGGCGAGCAGTGCCGCGCCGCCCAGCATGGCGGGGATGATGAGCCATTTGCCGCAGCGCTTAACCAAGCTGTACAGAGCAAAGATGCCGCCCTCGCCATGGTTGTCGGCGCGCAGCGAGATGAGCACGTACTTGACGGTCGTCAGCAGCGTGACCGTCCATACGACGAGCGAGAGCGCGCCGAGCACGAACTCCTCCGTGACGCTTCCGATGCCGCCGTTGCCGGCAACGAGCGCCTTAGTTACATACATAGGGCTGGTGCCGATATCGCCGTACACCACGCCCAGCGTGACGAGCATCGCCGAGATGCTCACAGGAATCGCAGCGTGCGAGGCTGCCTCCTTGGCCTTCTGTTCCATAAGCCGGTTTCCTCCCAACTTTAATGTTCGAAGGAATTATAGGTAATCGGCCCATGTTTGAATGGCACCGTTTTCCCAGCTAGATAAACATTTATACGGCCTTTAGGCCACCGCCGCGATATGGAATGTGACAAAGGGATTGTCCCTTTGTCACATTCGTCATTTTCCAAGCCAGTTTTTGAACCACCATTCCATGGATCGGCTCATCTCGGCCATAAAGGGACTCGTGTGCTTGCGGGTGTAGATGTCCACGACGCGCTCCCCCACCTCGCGGGCGTGCGGACGGAACATCGTGTCCATCTCGGCCACCTGCGCATCCATGGTCGCGGCATCGGCGCGGCGATAGCGTTCCTCGTGTACCAGGTTTACCACGGGGTGCGCGATTGCCGGGCGTTCCTTACGGGGCGTGCCGATGATGAGCATCGACAGCGGCATGGTATAGGGCGGCAGATCGAGTAACTCGGCAACTTCCTCGGCATTCTCCACGATGTCGCCAATGTAGCAGCTCCCCAGCCCCAGGGCCTCGGCGGCAACCACGGCGTTTTGCGCGGCGATCACGGCATCCTGCGCCGCGATGGCAAAGTCGCCCAAACCCGGCGCGCGGCGGGGCGCCTTGCCCGTACGCTCGACAAACTCGGGCTCAAAGCAGCCCACGTGCTCAAACAGATCGATCCACTTGGCATAATCGACCACAAATATAAGTGCCCAGGGCGCCTTGGCGATCATGGGCTGGTGGTCGCACAGGTCGGCCAGGCGGTCGAGCGTAGCCTGCTCGCGAATGCTTACGATGGAATACATCATCATGGCACCCGCCGACGGCGCGCGACTCGCCGCATGCAAAATCGCCGCCCGCTGCTCATCGGTCACCGCCACGGGACGGTCGTTGTCATCACGCGCGAAGGCACGCGTGGAGGAACGGTGCTCCAACGTGTCCAGCACCGCATTGCCCGTAGTCTCGACCGGATAGCCGCACGTATCCACGCCCACAGCTCCGTCGCAGTACTCGGCGCCCGTCATACAAACCTGCTCGCTCATCGCCCTGCCCTCGCCATTTCTTTAAGAAGCCTTTACGTTTCCGTGTAATTCCCGTCCATTATCGCGCAGGCGGGCACTCCATTGCGCAACACTGTCACACCCGCGCGTTATTATGGCTGGTTGTTGTGCGCAGCCACCAATTGCAGCGCATATCTTGGTAACAATCGGGTAAACCCCCGCTTTCGTAGGTTTTAGTTTGTGAGGAGTCTCAGCATGTTCGCTGCCGCCATCTCGCTCGTCGGTCTTGCGGCGACCGTCTACCTTGTCTTGCGTGAGGCCAAGGCCATTCGCGCACAGTCGGGCACCGTTGCCAAGGGCGCTATCGCCTGGAGCGTCGCCTTCGGTCTGTTCCAGGTCTTTTTGACCGTCTGGGGCGCTATTGGTCTCGTCGCGCAAAACGAGCCGCTCGCCTTTGTGATGCTCATCCTGACCAATGCCATTCTCACCGGTTGCGCTTGGGCCAGCATCGCCCGCGACCGCAACGCCCCGCGCGTCTTTGCATTCGCCGAGCCCGACGCCCCCGCCCCCACCGGCAAGCTCGCCCGCCTACGCGGCGCCTTTGTGGGCAAACCGCTCGTCGCCGCCGTCCTGTGCCTGCTGCTCGCCGGCGTCTTTGCGCTGCTGGGCATGGAGGTCTCGTCCAACCACGACTTTACCTGGGTCTACCCCCTGTGCATCCTGCTCGAGTGGGCCATCATCACCGCGCTCATGATCGGCTTGTTCTTCCTGTTCCAGCGCCACGGCGCAGCTCCCGCGGTCCTGGCCTTTGCCCTCTTTGTCCTGGGCATTGCCGAGTTCTTCGTCATCACGTTTAAATCCATGCCCATCCAGCCGGGCGACCTTTCGGCCATCTCCACCGCCGCCGCGGTCGCCGGCACCGGCTACACCTTCTCCATCTCGCTGTTCTGCGTGCTGTCCATGGGCTTTACCGCCATCGCCATGCTGCTGTGCGAGTACGCCGGACTGGTGGCACCGCACCGTCAGAAGGGCGCCGCCAACGCCAAGCGCATGCTGCTCACCAACCTGCTCGTGGCGGTGCTGTGCCTGGGCGGCGTGACCGCGCACGTCACGCTTATCGACTACTACAACACCCTCGGCATCACCGTCTACACCTGGCGTCCGCTCGAGAGCTACTGGCGCGAGGGATACCTACCCGCTTTCATTAGCGCAGCGCAGTCCATCAAGCCGCCCAAACCCGCCGACTACTCCGTCGACGATGCCAAGGCCACGCTCAAAAAGTACACCAAGGCCTACGACAAGTCCGACGCGGCCAAGAGCGACGAGCGCGCCGCCGCAAAGGAGCAGTTCGATAGCGAGAAGCCCACGGTCATCGCCATCATGAACGAGACCTTCTCAGACCTTTCGATCTACCAGAACATGCGCGCCGGCTACGAGGGCCCGCAGTACTTTAAGAGCCTGTCCAACTGCCTCAGCCGCGGCAAGCTCTACGTGAGCGCCTACGGCGGCGGCACCGCCAATACCGAGTTTGAGTTTATGACCGGCAACTCCATGGCCAACCTGGGCTCGGGCGTGTACCCCTACACCATCTACAACATGGAGACGACCGGGAACCTGGCAGAGCAGTTCAAATCGCTCGGCTATTCCACCACGGCCATGCACCCCAACCACGCGACCAACTGGAACCGCGAGAACGTCTACAAGGACTTTGGCTTTGACCAGTTCCTGTCCATCAACGATTTCCAGGGCGCCGATACCCTGCGCGGCATGGTGACCGACCAGGCGACCTACGACAAGATTCTTGAGCTGCTCGACCAGAACGCCGATCCGCAGTTTATCTTCGACGTGACCATGCAGAACCACTCGGGCTACGATACGGGTCTGCTGCCGGTCGATAAGCAGATGCACCTGAATATCGACACGACCGATCTGGACGCCAAAACCGTCGAGGACGGCACGCTCTCCGATGTCGACGAGTACGTCTCGTGCATCGAGCAGTCCGACCAGGCGCTTCGCTACTTCCTCAACGCCCTGAGCAAGCTCGACCGCAAGGTGGTCGTGGTGTTCTGGGGCGATCACCAGCCGTTCTTCCCGTCCAAGTTCAACGATAAGTGGTTTACCGGCGAAGACGATGCCACGCATCAGGAGCGCCTGTGGCAGACCGACTACATCATCTGGGCTAACTACGACGTTGCCGGCTGCGACCAGACGAGCGAGGTCGACGACCTGTCCACCAACTACCTGTCCACCCAGCTTATGCAGCTGATCGGTGCACCTCTCTCCGACTACCAGAAAGCGCACATGACGCTGCGCGAGTCGCTGCCCGCTATCAACTCCGTGGGCTACGAGGACGCCAGCCTGCGCTGGGCGCTTTCCTCCAACGTCACCGGTGACGACGCCGCAGCGGCAGCCGCCACCAAGGCGCGCGAGGATTACGCCAAGATGCAATACTACGAGATGTTCCGCGACGGCAAGAACGTGTACACCGAGCACTTCCAGACCGAGGCCAACGAGACCGACCCCAACCTGGCACCGGGTACGACCAAGATCAAGTAGCGACTAGCTGCGAGTTCATAACTGAAACGTCTGTCCGGGCGGAGGCATATAAGGTTCCCTGCTCGGACAGTCCTGCGCAAGACGAAGGCCACATTAAGTGGCCTTCTTTGCGTGCGGAAAGTGTGTCCCGGAATTCTTGTCTGGAATGGGATGCAGTTTCCGCCTGCGGAGTCTCCACTCAACAGAAAACCCGGGTGGCCTGTTTTTTGGCTACCCGGGTTTTTGGGTTGTCGATATGTTCGACTGGCTACTAGTGGGTCTTGCGGCGCTTGATCAGCATGATGAGAGCTATCACTACGAGCGTTGCTCCCGCTGCTGCTGCGGTGGCGACTAGGGCGAATGTTTGGTCGCCGGTGTTTGCGAGGTTCTTCGCTGTGGTCGTAGTCTTGACCTTGGTGTCGGTCTTAGCTCCGTTGTCGGACTTGGGCTTGTCCGGGTTCGTCGGGGTCTCAGGAGTCTCGGGGTCCTTTGAGCCTTCGGAATCGGTTGGGCCGGCGGTGTTTACCAGCGTATGGTCCAGGAACTTCTTGGCGCCCGCACTTGCCTGTGAGAACAGGCGGCGCGTGCGGATCGGGGTGGCGTTCACCGTTGTGGGTGCCGTCTCCTCGGCCTCGATATTCACGAGCGTCGTGCCGGTGTCGAGGCCCACGTCGTTGTATCCCACGTGGCAGTAATACTGCGCACCGTCATCGTCTGCGGTCAGGTCAATCTCGAGCTTTGAGGCCGTTCCAGCCGCGAGGTTGCCATCGGCACCCACGAGCTTAAACTCTGTCTCGCCGCGGCCCTTGCGGTACCACATATAGGTCGGTGCCAGCCCTGTTTCGCTATCGTCGGCACCGAGTTGCTTCACATGGCCAATCGCCGAGAGCGTCAGGTGGCTTCCCGCCGTGCGCTCAACCGAAGAGTCGTATCCAAGATCCGACCCCTCCGCAGCATCCGCCGCAGGTCCGCTCACGGTCATCGTCATGCCATCGGGCATGGTCTTGACCGTGATGATTGCCGAGCGAATACCTGTTTCGGTCGTGGATCCATTCTTAACGGCGGCGATGGCGAATCGATACTCCGTATTGGGCTGCAGCCCATCCCACTTGAGCGAGGTCTGCGTGTTGTCGGCAATCTTCCAGCTATTGACGACCGCATCCGCCGCATTGCTCTGCAGCATGCCCACGCCGTAGCTAAAGCCACTCTTGTTTGCGAGTACATCGTCCCAGCTAAACGTAACGCTGGTCGAATCGACGGCGTTTGCCGTAAAGCCCGTCACGGCCGGCGCGTCGGGCATCTCGACGTTCTTAACGTCATAGCCCACGATCCAGAACTGGTCGGTGTCCTTGGTGCCGAGCTTGTCGCCCGAGTCTGCCTCGAACTTGTCGACATCCACCGCGTTGACGCCCAGACGCCACACAAAACCGTACTTGCCCTGCGCGGCCTCGGGCAGGTTGTCGACGGTGCCGCCGTATTCGGTCGATTCACTCGAGGAGTTACCCGTAGTAAAGCCGGCGTTGGCACCAAAGCACAGGCCGCCAAACAACTCGTGCTTTGCGAGCTTCGCGCCCATGACAACGCTGCCGTTCAGCGTCAAGCCGAGCTCGAGCTCCTGCTCCTTGCCCTCCTCGACTTCGATGGTCTGCTCAATGCTCGCCCCCGACTGCGCGGCGGCGCCGTTAAACCCATCGTGCGTGTAGGCGCGCGTTACGCCAGGCTTGCCCAGGCCAAAGGAATCCCCAACGGGAGTCTCGCCGTTGAGCGTCGTTTGATAGGTTCCGGGTTCTCCCGACCGGTTGGTCAAAAAGTAGCTGAGCGGCGTCATATTGTGCTGTTTGGCAATGCGGTCATAGGCCTCGACATTAACGACCGAGGTCTGCGCGCCGAGCGACACGGGCGCCGCCATCACGCCCTTGCCACCAGTTTCCTCATTTTCGATCTCATACTCGTAATAGACCATCGGAATCGTGTAGAGCACGGCCTTGTCACCCTCGCTGGCATGCGACTCATAGCTTACGCTTGCGCTGACCGTGCGCTCGCTCCGGTAGTCATAGCATCCCTCGGCGGCAAAATCGACTGAAGCATTCATCGCGACCAGGGGCGGACCGGTCTGCACCTCGACGGCAACGCCCAACTCGGCGCCAATGGTATAGCCCTGGGATGTCCCCGTGCCCTTTTCCTCTCCGTATGACGTGCCGCCCAACACCAGATAGCCGTATGCCTGCTCCAGATCCTCAACATAGGGCGCATCCTGCAGCACGGCAAGCACGCGCGGGTTGGTATAGACCTTGTAGCGGTCCTTGTACGTGATCTTGACGCTGTCGTTGTCGACATCGGGCAGCGCGAGCGAGATAAATGTGCCATAGGTAGTGCCGCGACGGTTGCTCTCGCTAATCACCTGCTCCTCGCCGCGGCGCACCTTTCCGTTCTCGTCGAGCGAAAAATGCGAGGCGGTCATCCAATAGTAGTCATCGTTCTTGCGCAGGTCCTCGTCGCGGTGCTTGCCCACCACGGCGATAAAGCTCTCGTTATAGCGGTCCGAACCCGAGACGCTGCCCGCCTTGACGTCGCTGATCCACACCTGCTCTATACCCTTGTGGTCATGCTTGTTGCTGCTGTTGTATTGCTGACCGCTCATGCTCATGGTTCCGACCATGGACCCCAAGCCCTGAGCCCCGCTCTGTGCCGTGTTGCAGGCAAAGTCGCGGAACACATCGCCGCCCACGAGCACCTCGTCGACCGCCAGCTGCTCGGACAGGCCGTCAAGGTTGGCAGTGGCAAGGGCAATAGGCGCCAAGGTGCACGGATAGCGCTTATCCTGAGCGCTATCCTTCCATGCGCTGTTGGGCACATGCATCAGCCCATAGGAGGCGAGGAGCCCGTCTCTGTATTCCTTGCAATCGGAAAGCTTGAACTCGCCAGACTCCGAGTCAAAATACGCGTAGCGGTACAGCGCGCCGTACAGACCCTTGCTGCCGTCAGAAGCGCCGTAATCAAAAGCGCTGCGTTGCCAGTCATAGCCCGCAAGAATAAGGCCCGTGACGGTTTCACCCGTCTTCTTTCCTTCTTCATCGTAGGCGGCAAACGTGCCGAACGTCGCATTCGCAGCGACCATGGTCTTGCCGTTCGCGGAGAGGGAGATTGCGCCCGCGTCGCCCAGAGCATCGACATGGACGAGCGCACCCTTGGATGCATCCCACGAAAACAGCTCGCAATGCGTCGACTTATCAATATTCTTCTTGCCGTAGGGTGCCGAGACCACGATGGCGAGGTCATCGCAAAAATCGCGATCGAGGTCGCCGGCCGCTAGCGAAACGACAGGAGCTGACTGAAGCTGCGTCCAGGAGTCGTTCCCGCCCTTGTTGTGCGTGGTGTAGTCCGCGGCGTTACCGGCATCGATCTTGACGACGCTTTGCTTCCAGTTGCCGCCCTCCAAGTCATACATGTCGACTACAGCCTTGCGCACGCCGTTCTCGTCGACATAGCAGCCCGCGTAGACAAAAAGCTCGTCGACGCCGTCGCCATCGACATCGCCCGCCTCGACATCAAAGACGGCGTCGTGCTCTTGCAGGTAACCGGCATCCAGGTACTTAAAACGGCCTTCGTACATCATATTAGTGTTGACCGTCACCGGCAGGTGTGTGTCGAGAGTGCGCGTACGCCCGTTGCTAAACGAGTAGAGGACCAGCTCAACCTTTCCGGCGTATGACTTGCCGTCAATCGTCGTGGAGGAACTGTCGCCGTAGGCACGGAGCTCGGCAACGCGGCTCTTTTTGCCCGTGCTGGCGTCGCTGCAGAACTCAACACTCGTGGCGTGAATGCCCGAGAAACCGTTGTTGTCGTTGGCGAGTACTGTTGAGGACTCATTGTTGCTTAGGTACGACCAGGTGCCGCCACCGTAGTCGCTATGCTTGTAGAGATCGCTGTTCGTATCGAAGTTGTTGACGTTTTGCCAGAACTTTGCGGCGCCCCACACACTTCCATAGCCATCGGTGAGTTTGCTGCTGCCGCCAATGTCACCGCGCTCGACGTTCTCGAGCTTGTCGCGCAGAGTGTAGCGATTGCCATGGCTACCGTTAGCTGCCATATAGACCTCGCTGCGCGTGGCAAACGTCGTGGGGGTATCAGTGGAATAGGGGCCAACGGTATCGGCCGGAATGTCCTCGCTCGTGCCCAGACCCAGGGCTTGATAATCCTGCTCGGTCATATCGGTGATTGCGGGCGCGTCTGCCGCCTGGGCAACCTGGGGCGTGGCCGTGAAGCAGGCGACGCTCGTGGCGATCAACGCAGCAAGCGCCGCCGTCCCAACAAGCGGGATTTTCGACAGCCTACGGATACGGGGGTGTGGAACGTACATGAGGGACCTCGCTTTATTCGAGTGGAGTGGACTCATTTTTGCAAATGATACATCCGATGCCCGATATCACGTGTCTCATTTTCGCCAACGGCGTGTCTCATTTTTGAGAATCCGAGATGCCGCGGAAATCTTATCCCAGCTCAAAGGCCATTTCTGGGATGTATTTTCCGTCGAGTGCCTCATCGGGAAACTGCATCCCATTTCAAGCGTCGATTCTGGGACGCACTTTCCCCTTAGACCCTCAACCGGAAACCGCATCCCACTTTGAGCGCAAATTCCGGGACGCATTTTCGAAAGCCTGCCCATCCGGAAAGCCCGTCCCACTTTGGACGCATCCGGGCACGGAACCATCGACCTATCAGGCCTCCCATCAATAAAGAGGCGTCCTCCCGGACGGCGGGGCACGAAGTTCATCGCGAGTTCCGCACGCAAAGAAGGCCACTTAATGTGGCCTTCGTCTTGCGCAGGACTGTAGAGCAGGGACTTCGTGCCCGCCGCCCGGGGGGCGTTGCGTTTAGAAGATGGATCCAATGTGCTCTCCGTGCGAGCAGGACTGTAGAGCAGGAAACCTAATATTCCGCCGCCGGGCGAGCGAAACATTTTGAAGATGGACCTAGCGTTTATTCCTTCGGGACAAGATCAGCGCAGCCATGAAAGCGATAATCGCTAGCGTTAGCAGCGTCAAAAGCAGAGCGAGCGAGTTGTCGCCCGTCGCAGCCAGGCCAAACAGGCTGGGCTTTTTGGAGCCAGCGGGCTGCGCAGGAATTGTTTCGCCATCGTCCTCGGCGGTGATCTCCCAGCGAATGGTCTTGTTTGCGTCGGCAAGCTCGTTGCCCACCGACGTCGGGACACTTAGTTGCAGATTGAGCACCGTGCTGCCATCGCTCGTGAACGTGGCGACCTGCGTGGGATAGGCGAACACGCTGCCCGGCGTTCCCGTCTGGAGCCAATCGTCAGACGCATCGCCAGCCGACGCCGTTAAGGTAATGGGCGACAGCAGGTGTGCCGTCTCGTGATCGACAACGGCCCGCACAAACACGCGTACCTGGGACTTTACGCCCGTGGCACGAACCTCGATCTGCTGCTCGCGCGCATCGCCGGGCATTAGGTCTTTAAAGGCGGGAAACAGATCGGGCTCACCCGAGGATCCCGTCGCCCCCGTTACCGTCAGCTGGCGCGCATTTCCGTCATAGGCAATCGCGGGACTATCGGCAAACGCGCGGGCGGGAACGGCGAGCGCGACCACGCAGAGAATGGCCGCGACCATGCAACGAAAGGAGCGCGTAACGCCTTTGCGAATTGGGAGCGCCATACTCACGCACCTCCGTGCGGCGGCACCAGCACGCCATCTTTGACCGTACAGTTCCATGCCTCGGTGACCGCATCGTCGGGCGTGGACTGAATCGCCTGGGTCGAAATGTCGACGACTAGGTTTTTACCATCTGCCTTCTTCTCGGACACGCTCTTGATGAGCACGCCCGTCTTGTCGAGCGGCTTAACAGAAGACGTCCAGTAGTAGAACCCGTCGCTCGCAAGAACCCAAGACGAAGGGCTGTTAGTGGCGGCGGCATCGCCTTTATCGCCCCACTCAATGGTGTAGTCGGTGCCGGCAGCCGGCTCATCCCACAGGCGCGCGCCATCCTTATCCTGCCAGTAGATATCCACCGCGACACGCAGGTATGCCGGAGCCGAGCCCGTGTTTGCAATCCTAACATCGCTCTTCACGTTGCCCTCGAGCGTCTCGTCCACCGAGGGCTCCACCGAGCCAAAGCCAAACTCGTTGACCAGCACGCCCGTAACCGAAAGCCACGCAAAGGTGCCGGCGACGCCGGCCAAAAGGAGGACGCCGACAAGGAGGGCGACGATCCGCTTGCGCTTAGTCATCCTTGTCCTCCCCCCTCAGCGTGCCGTTTTCCCAAACATTCTTGGCACGCGAGCCGCCATCGACCCACTTGTCCTTCGCGCGCGTGTTGACGCACGTCACCACCGCATCGCCCGCGCTCGAGGCGGACGAGATGGTCAGCTCGGCAGATTTACCGGGCGCCTTGCCCGGCGTGCTCAGCTCGCCCTCGTAGCGCCATGCCCAAGCCGTGTCTTCCTCGACGGTATAGATGCCCGTCGGCGCGGCAAATTGCACGCTGCCGACATACCAGGTCTCACCGTTTTCCTGCTGCCGCTTATCGACCTTCACCTCGGCCACGCGTGTCTCGGGAGAGGCTCCCTCCGCCGTCTTCGTCACCTTAAAGCGGAACGTCTGTCCCATGGCGCTGGCATCGGTGGTCTTTTTGACGATCGTCAGCGCATGGGTCTTGGCGAAGTTGAACACGGCATTGCCGGGAGCCTGCCCCCCTTCGCCCGTCTTCTTGGACTCCAGGCGGTTGGCCAAGTCGAACGAACCGTTACCCGAGCCCAAGCTGTAGAGCGAGACATACTGGTCGTTAACGGGTTCCTCCGCCATGGACGCACCAGGACCGTAGCTCGCCCGCTTAACGGTAACAGTCAGCTGCGTCCCCATAAACGGCTCGTCGAAGCAGGCCTTAAACGGCGCCTCGTCGGCGTTGTTGTCGACTGTGTTGCCAGCGGTGGGATCGAGCAGCCACTTAAGCTGCGCGGTCATGGCTACGGGCCTCTCGGTATCGGACGTATCGTTGGCGGCCACTCGATACGTCACGGGATACAGGTCCATGTCTCCCTTGACCGGCTCGCTCTTAAACTCATTCCAAGACTTCGGAGCGCCAACGGCAGGCACATATCGCCACTCCAGGAAGAGCTCGCGTACGTCACCGCTGGCCGCCTGTTCATCGAGCAGCGCGACGATCTTGGAGTGGGCGTCCGGGTCGTATGCCACGGACTTTTTCTCCATCTCGGGATTGCCGTTTTTGTCATAGACCGGGTTGCCGCTCTCATCCACCTTGGGAACATCGACGTTATGGACAAAGCCGGCGCCCGTCGCTCGCTCGCCGTCCGAGTCGACCGTCGCCGTAAAGACGACCGACCCGTCGACACCGTGATAGCGCACCTTATACGGCGCGATCTTGTACACCGCGGTGTAGGTCACGCTCTCAAAGGGCTCGCTGCCCTCGAGGGGATACTTCTCGTCATCGGTCAACAGGGTGTATTTGCCATCGGGTTCATAGTCGCGCGACCAGCCGACAAAGTCGTACTTGGTGCCGTCAATGCCCTCAACCTCCTCGGCGGCCTTGACCTCAAGAGAAATCTGGTCGCCGGAATCAGTGCGGCCGAGGCTACGGACAAGATCGGGATTCGCAAGATTGAAGTCGATGTTCGATTGAACGGTAACCAGGCTGGGACGGTAGACCGGGTACAGCTCCATGGGAGCCTTGACCACGGTAGAAGCACTCACCATACGGATGCCCTCCGACCAAGCGACATAGCCCTTGCCAGGTGCCGGCTGGGCTTCCGTCCAGCCCACGAAGACGTTGAACTTACCTGTATCCCCATCGATAGTGCGGACGTCATAAGTAGGCTTCGGGATGCCGCCATCAAGGTTGCCGAGCATATCGCCTTGCTGAGCAACTTTGCCGTCCACTTTCGAGGCATTGAGATGATACACGACCGCCAACGGCGAATAGTACGCCACAAATGTATAGGCCCCGCCGGGTTCCACCTGATAGGAATACGAGTTATCGCCGTTAGGTTCGAGCTTTTTAACTTCGCCGTTCGGAAGCTCGATCTCAACCTTCTGCAACTTATACAGCTCACCGCCTGCTTTATAAACCGGAGTCGTGACGTCAGGGGTCACCGTTGCCGTAGCAGGGTCGGTGCCCGCGTTGATAACGGGATCGATATCGTACCTAGGCGCATTGACCTTGTCCGTGCCATCAAAACCTGCGCGGTGCAGGTTGGTGGTGTAGTTGACGTCGTACTTTGCGTAGACGGGATAGGCATCCTGACACTTGGTGACCTTGGAGTCATCCGTCGCCAAGTATGGCGCCGCCTTTTCCGGATCGCTCGTCACATAGGGGTCGTTGGCGACATCATAGATATAGTTCCAGACGGCAGATTCCTTCTGGACCTCGGCCGTAGAAATCCAGCCCAGGAACTTATAGCCCCGCACGGCCATTTCGGCATCGGTCGGGGAAGCTTCGAGGGTCAGGGGGTTATCATACGATCCCTTCTCACCATCTTCTGGCTTTTCTGCCACTTTAACCGACGTATTAACATGCGGGTAATAATACGTGAACGTCGGATCAACCCCGTTCACCTTGGCCTGCAGCAAGTTACTCTCATAGCGCCGCGTGGCAGTCCTCACGACATTATCGCCCTTGTTGTAGAAATTAACGTCCGTGGTAATCATCGCGCGAACGTAGTACTTCTTATCTGTACGCACCATGCTCTCGATGGGATTTTTCACATATGTCCAATATTCACCATCGCGCTCAAGCGTCCAGAAATTCAGGCGATAGCGATCGTTCACCGGTTTGACCGTTACGTTCAGCGAAGCCGAAGTCCAAGTATCGCTTAGCGTTGCAGCGCCTGGAAAATCGGTATCGGCATAGAGGTTTTTCAGAGTATCGGCTCCCGTATCGTTTTTAACGTTGTGCGAGTACGCATTAAGGGGACTCACGACAAGGGTATTCGCCGTGAAGCGCGTGCCACACGTTTCGTCATACCTATCCTTTATACCGTGGTCAACATGCTCCGGACCCCAGTGGACGACGTTTTCACGCACGAAGGTGCTACCGACGTTTTCCTCAAAGGGCGTTTGATAGCGATTCCAAACGGAACAAAGCAGCTTGCTGTCCGTAAACCCATGGTTGGTATAAGCCCGAACGTAATAATCCACTCGGTACTCAAAGCGGGCGATGTAGGTATGCGGCACGGTTAGATCGACATCGGCAGGGAGTGTATAGCTGGGGTCGCGGCTTACGCGCACCTCGAGCGGGGCATCCTCGGTCCCCTTGTTTTCATACCAACCCAAGAAGCGGTAGCCGTCGGGCAGGGTGCCGCCATCGGATAGAGGCTTATTGTTCACATCGCGTACCTGCACGGTATAGGAGCTCGTTCCATTCTCGCCCGGCTGCACGTCCACATGAGTATTGCCCACGTCAACGCGCTGGGTCACATCACCGAGTTCATCCTGCTCATTGCCTTCGAACACCGTCATGATGTTCGAAACGTAGTCGCTGTACACGGGATAGAAATCGGTGGGACCGACCACGGTGATCTCGCTACCCTCAGGATAAAAAGCTCCCTGATTTTTAAGATCTGCCAGCTGAGGAGAAGTAATGGCGGCATAGGCGCCGTTCATGCTCTTATCGTCGTTCGGCTGCGTGGTCCAGCCGATAAACATCGCGGTTTTCGACAAGCCGCCGCGATCCGCGGGGGCAGCGGGCGTCAAACCGACGCCATAGCGGTACCAGTCCGTAGACTGATCGTGCGCCTTGCCGTCTTTCCAATTGAGCATCTCGCCCTTAACGTTATAGAACAGCACCTGCGCCTCGTATGAAGCGATAAAGAGGTCATTGCCCTTGAAGCCCTCACTCTCGGCATGATCCTTGCCGTTGTCGGCAGTGTAGATAGACGCCGCCTCGTGCTTCGTGTTGTCCTGAACGCGCTTGCCATCCTTCACCGCAGCGTCATCGGTCTTGCCGTCAAACCAGCTGTTGTCTTGTCCAATTCGATTCGCACGCACATCGCGCTCGCGGAACCAGCCCATAAAGCGGTAGCCGTCGTTCGCTTCGCTCAGCCCCGCAGGCTTTGCGGAGGTATCCTGCCTGAACGTCACCGAGGTATCGCCCTGGGCCAAGCCCTGAGCAGTTCCCGCCAGCACGGCGCTCACCGCAAAGGTGTACGGATCCGTGGTCGCCTGGTCTTTGCCAAGTTTGGTCTTCTCGATTGTTGCCGTACCCGCACCGGGAAAATCAATCGTCGCCTTAACGCTCTGGCCATGCACGGGAATATTCAGCCTGTAGTCCATCGCCCACTCGTTGGCATGCGAACCGCCCAGGGCATCGTCGTTGGCGGTCGAGCGCATGGTGCCGGCACAGAAGTCGTAGTCGTGCTGTTCCCACAGCTCGCGCGTGATGTAACGCTCGTCATCCCACGGACCGTAGCTGTCGCCCTTGGTGGTGCCGTCACCGCCAAACGAAGGTATCTTTTTCTTAGCCGCAGTACCCTGGCTGCTGCCTTTTAGGCTCACGCTCGGCTTAAAGTAGCACTCGGTGACCGTGGCATCGCCCTTGTTGGCGCGCGCAGCAATACCGCCCAAGTTCACGTCGTTTTGAATAATGGGAATCACGGCGATGGGATTGTACTGACGCGAGCTCAAATCGCCCGCAAAGTGGCTTCGAACGAGCTCGTTGCCCTCTTCAGTTAAAATACGGCCCGCCAGGCCACCCGTCCACGCACGCGTCACGGAAATGACGCCCACGTACGACGCGGCATAGCTGTAGCATTGTGCCGTCGAGAAGCAATCGATGACCTTGGCACCACCAGCCATGCAGCCCACAAAACCCGAGGCGTACACGTTGTTGCCGCCCAGGGCGCCAACGGCTACATCGTATTTATTGGTGACGTCGGTCATGCCCTTCTCGGCAATCGAGCCATCCTGGTTGCGCGTAGGCGTCACGCGGCAATACTCGATTGTCGAGTTTTTAACGTAGCCGGCAAACGCCGCCATATACAGGCCCTCGCCACCGATTGCTTGTACGCCAGAAGTCGTGTTGTTAACGGCGCGGCCACCACGGACCTCGCAGTTGTAGAGGGTGCAACCATCGAGCTCGCCGGCAATCAATCCACCCTCAAAGCCCGCGTTAGTAATAACGTTGAGCATGTTGTTGGCACACGTAACGTGCAGGGTACTCTCCATGACCATGACGTTTTCGAAGTGGGTGTTGACGGCCTTGCCCACGATGATGCCGCCGCGGAAGTCCGCCCAGATGTTGGCGTCCTCGACAAGGAAGTTCTTGATGGTGGCGCCGTCAGTCTCGGCAAAGAAGCCCGTGTCGCGCTCGGGGTCCAAGACCTTATTCTCGTAGTTCAGGCCCTTCACGGTATGGTTTTGACCGTCAAAGACGCCCTTAAAGGGATGCTCCTTATTGCCAAAGGAGAGGTGCTTGACCGTATCCTCAACAATGGCGTTCATATCATCATCGTTAAGAACGATATCGTTATCGAGATAGACGCGCCACTGCGACGTGTCGCGCTGACGCGACAGCGCGACGCACGCCAGGAAGTCGTTCCTGTTTGTGATATGGAATTCGGTCTGATCCTCGGCATGCGCTGCCGCCGGCAGCGCCATAACGCAGCAAAGGGCGATTGCCGCCACGACAACCAGCCTGCCGAGCACGCCTCGGTTCATATTCTTAATCTCCATGGGCTAGTTCGCCTCCGGCCAGCCCGCGACGTCGAGCACATCGAGGACGGTATCGTTTGCCTGCTGGTTTTTGGCCTGCACGGCCTGGACGTCGATATCGAGCCTGAACGAACCGTCGCGCGCGGCATCGTGGTAGTCGCCCACAAAGCGCAGCGAGTCCATGAGGCTTTCCGTCATGGCGCCGGGGTCGAGCATGCCGCCACGCCCGGCCAATCCGCGGTAGTAGTACCACCCATCGCCACCATCGACCCACGGGGAGCCCTCGCCCGCACTCACGTTAAAGGCAACGTTGCCCGAGGCATCCGCACTCGAACCGTCGGGTGCCACTGACGTCATGCGCAGACGAGCGCGAACGTACTCAGGCTGCGCGCCGGCGTTCTCCACGCGCACAATGCGGCTGATGTCAGAGCCACTGGCCTCGGTGTCGGGATAGTCCCCGTGCTCGTTGGCCTCAAACGGAATCTCCTCGCCCCGCTCGTTTAGGGTGTATTCGCAGACTCGTACCTTCACGCTGCCAAACGATAGGACGTTGTTCGCCGGGACCATATCAACGGTAAAAGCCAGCGTGCCGCACAGGCACGCCAGGGCCAACAGCGCCATCGCGGCAAGCGCCAAGGTGCGTTTCTGATTGTCGGAAAGATTGTTGAGCATTACGTTCGCCAGTCGTCGATAAAGGGGGGCCGAGATCCCGACCCGAATATAGGGGTGGGGAGCGGGTCGGGATCTCGGTGGATGGGGTGGGATTACTTCAGGCCGTTAGCCCAATCCCTGGCAGCAGCCAAGGCAGACGCAGACGAACCCTCAGGGGTCCCGTCTGCCGCGTAAATGAAGCAGTTGACATCCATCGTCGCAGGATTGGCGAAATCCTTTTGCTCGGTCTCCTTGGGCGTAGTCACCTGGCTGAACAGCTCGCCAGTCCACTTATCCTCAGTCTTGCTGGCAATAAGCGGAGTAGCCTCGGTTCCTCCGCCAATATAAACAAAAAGGCCGCCGAGATAATGAGTCGGCTCGCCCGCAACGGTGCTCGCATCAACGGCCTTCCAACCAGAGTTAATGGTGAAGTAAGTCGTCTTGGAATCATCGGTCCCGGCAGGCGCCGTCTTGTTGTTCACGAAGACGTACACATATGCATCCTCGGATCCCTTGCCGATACCGACATTAGGATTCTTGGCAACAGACACGCCGGGGGCGAGCTTAGAGTCCTTAACCCACTTGGTCTCGGTCAGGTTGCCGTCGACCTTATCGGGGTCAGTCGGAATTGGCTGCCCCGGTTTGTCGGGATCGGTAGTTGGCTTGTTGATGCCCGCAGTGGTGAAGTTGTTGGTCAGGCTCGACTGCGCCGTCAGCCAGGCGTAGGTGCCCACGCCGGCGGCCAGTACCAGCAGCAGCAAGGCGGCAACGATGCCGTAGCGCTTTTTCTTCTTGTTCTCCATCGTTCTCTTCCTTTCGAGAATCGCCTTCCCCGGCAACGGCCCTTGCCGCCGCCGGCACCTCTCCCTGCCGCTATGGACGCCGCTCCCTCGCATGCGCGCGGGCATGCTTGTCCGCAGGCTCGTCGGGAACCATCCGATCGAGCACAATCGACGCCGCGGCCAGCAGCGCCAGAACGGCCACCACAACAAGCAAACCGGGCATCGTCGTGCAATATGCGTTAACGAAGCCCAGGTAAGGGACACAAAGAGAGACGACACCGATCACGCGTGAAAAAGGCGTCTGCTCGGCGTCGTGCACGATGGTTCCATCTGCATTTTTGTTTGCGATTCCCTGCGTGCCGATCGTTTGCGCCACAGGGTCGACCTCGTACACCTGGTGAGTCACCACAGCGCCGTCCGATCGGTAAAAAGTTGCATTGTCGCCCACGGCAATATCCGATGGCTCAACCTGGCGAACAAACACCATGGAGCCAACGGGAAGCTCGGGCTCCATAGAGCCCGAAAGCACGGCGAAGGGCATGTAACCAAATGCACGGGGAGCGAAAGAAACGACGGCAAGGGCTATGACAAGCGCGAGCGCCATGCCACTAAGAAGTGAAATAAATCGTCTGAATCCGCGCGCTGCCAACGTGATTATTTCATCCCCATCGAGGCCATATTCGATCCCATCAAGGATTAGCCGCTTTTCTAAGACGTTTAATAGATGAGTTCGAAAAAGCCAATCTGAAATCTATTTCTAACAATCACCGTAGCTACTTCCGCGTTTTTATCAACGTCTTTCCGCCAAATGCTACTATTTTTGCCGTAAGTGGTTATTTGTCCCCGCACTTGTCTGCTTTATCCAACGCCTGCAGCTAACCCCTACACAACTTCTCAATAGAGGGTCTAATATTTTGTACGGCTCAGATATCGTACCCCCCCCCCACATTAAATTTATACTGCATTTAGTATCGTTTATTTTCAACCCCCTTATTCATGCCTCTACGGCTACCCCGTGTAGCCCTCAGCCCATACCTTCTGGAAACCCCATCCATCCGGAAACCCCGTCCCACTCTGAATACATCCAGCGAACGCATGCGAGCGTGTTGTCCAGAACGGCCTCGTCATCGGGGTGATGGAAAATGTCACCCCAAACGCTTGCCACGGTTGCGCCCACAAGTGGCAAGAAAAAAGCCTCGAGAATATCGAGGCTTTCACATTTGTATTGCTTTGCACGAAGGACCGCGAACGGCGAAGCTACTCGCCCAGCACGGCCTTCTTGGCCGCCGCCGCCATATGGTCCAGGTCATCCTTGGTGGGGTGATCCTTTGCGGCAACCCAGTTGTCGAGCAGCAACTTAGCGCGGGCGTTGTCGGGATCTTGCTCGAGCATGGCCTCGTAGCGCTGCTTGACCGCGGGACCCATCTTGCCCTGGCACATTGCCCAACCCACAAGCTCGGCATCCTCGGCCAAATTGGAGGTCACGCGATTGATAATCTGCTGATAATAGCTCTGGTCGGCGCCAAAACCGCAGGTACCAAAGAGGAAAACGCGCTTGCTGTGCAGAGCGGAGAGCAGCGCGGCAACCGAAGGCGTGCACGCGCCCTTATCGCACCAAAAACCGACGAGCACCGTGTCGGCCGCGCAGGCGCCCTGCGCCTCGAGCGCAACCTGATCTGCATCCGCATCGTCGCTCAACGCCGCGGCATGGACAAATTCAACGCCCGCAGCCTGCAGAGCGCGCTTGATCGCGCCCGAAACCATCCTGGTATTACCGCTCTTGCTGTTAACCACCAAAGAGCACGTCATAGTCACGTTGCCTCGTTTCCCCCAAAACTAAAGCCACTAATGCAATTTATTAGATGACTATCTTAGTACTAACGTGACAGATGTAAACCACCTTCTGCCGATTGGCGACATGGGCGACACCGATGGGGGCAAAACGTCCGCAGCGCAAGCCCCATACTTTTTAAAATTTGGGACAGTCAAGCGGCCCTGCCCCCGAATCAATGACAATCGTCACCATAATATGCCATCAATCGTCACCATAATTTTCCGTTAATCATCACCTCAAATTACCGTTAATCGTCACCACGTTGCTGGTAGAATACATAATCAAAGTAACTAAAAAAGGAGGCAGTATGGATAGATATGTAGACAGATGCATCGATAAGGTAATCAGGCATAATCTCGATATCTTCGGTGCGGTTCTCATTCAAGGCCCAAAGTGGTGCGGAAAGACCACTACGGCAAAACGTTTTGCTAGATCATCCTTGTCTCTTTCTGATCCAACTGGAAATTTTGCCGCCCTCCAGCTGGCTCAGATCGATCCAGCACAGGCAATAGCAGGACCCTCTCCTAGGCTCATCGATGAATGGCAGGAAGAGCCAAAGCTGTGGGATGCCGTACGTTTCGAGTGTGACGCAAGACAGGGAGAATCCGGACAGTTTATTCTTACGGGCTCAGCAACGCCGCGAGATTCGAAGCAGCCGATGCATAGTGGCGTTGGACGAATAGCAAGGTTGCGAATGGATACCATGACGCTGTTCGAGCTTGGCGTTTCTTCTGGCTTAGTCACTATCGGAGCGCTGCTTTCAGGTCATCCTGCTAAGCAGGCAGTCGGATCGATTGCCGGCATCTCCGGTATCGCCGATTTGCTGTGTCGTGGCGGTTGGCCTCAAGCGATGGGGAAAACAACTGAAAATGCTATGCGGATTGCCGCTGCTTATGTTGATGGCGTATGCGAATCGGATGTTTCTAGAACTGACGGCGTTAAGCGTGATCCGGTCAAGGTCAGGTCCCTTTTGACATCGCTTGCGCGAAATGAGTCGACGCTTGCCGGATCGAAGTCCATCGACAAAGATATCGGTACCGGCGTTTCGAAGAATTCGGTCTCCAGATACATGGATGCTCTGAGACGAATCAATATCATCGATGATATCCCGGCTTGGCATCCGGCGCTCAGGTCGCCGGTAAAGCTGCGGCAAAGCGCAAAAAGGCACCTTGCCGACCCTTCGCTTGCCGTTGCGCTGCTCGGAGCAAATCCGGAGTCATTGGCATCTGACCCGAAGACGCTGGGACTGCTCTTCGAATCCCTCGTCCTGCACGACCTTAAGGTCTATGCAGCCGCAAATGACTCATCGGTGTCCCACTACCACGACGCCGACGATCTCGAGGTCGACGCCGTTATACACAGGCGCGATGGAACTTGGATTGCCGTGGAAGTAAAACTCGGAAGTCCGCAGATCCCCGAGGCATCTGCAAACCTGCTTCGGCTCGAGCGCAAACTTGTCGAGCGTGGCGAGAGACCGCCCGCGGCCAAGCTCATCGTCATCGGGTTCGGCATGCCGGTCCATACGACGCCCGAGGGCATCATCGTTGCACCCGTTGACACGCTCGCGCCCTAGCGCTGCGTCACACGTCCCGCGTCTTGCTTACTGGGCAAACTGGCTGCGGTAGAGTTCGGCGTAGAAGCCGCCTGCCGCCAGCAGCTCGTCGTGCGTGCCGCGCTCGATAATCTGGCCGTCGCGCATCACCAGAATGCAGTCGGCGTTGCGGATGGTGCTCAGGCGGTGCGCCACGACAAAGCTTGTGCGACCGGCCATGAGCTCGTCGAATGCCGCCTGCACCTGCAGCTCGGTGCGGGTATCGATACTCGACGTTGCCTCGTCCAGCAGCAAGATAGCCGGGTCGGTGAGCATGACGCGCGCGATGCACAACAGCTGCTTTTGGCCTTGGCTAAACGTGCCGCCGTCCTCGCCGATGACTGTATCGTAGCCGCCTGGCAACTGCACGATAAACTTGTGCGCGTGCGCGCGCTTGGCAGCTTCGATAACCTGCTCGCGCGTGGCGTCGGGACAGCCGTAGGCGATGTTTTCGGCCACGGTGCCCTCGAACAGCCAGGTATCTTGCAGCACCATGCCAAAGGCGCGGCGCAGGCTTGCGCGCGTGTAGTCACGCGAAGAGCGGCCATCGACCATGATGCGTCCGGCATCGATATCGTAAAACCGCAGCAGCAAGTTGATGAGCGTCGTCTTGCCGCAACCCGTGGGACCAACAAGGGCAAAGCGCATGCCGGGCTTGGCCTCGATGCAGATATCCTGCAGCAGCTTGCGGTCGGGCACGTAGCTAAAGTCCACATGCTCAAAGGTCACCTCACCCTGCGGGGCGGCAAGCTCCACGGCATCTGGCACATCGGGCTCCTGCTCGCGCGCATCGAGCAGTGCAAACATGCGGCGCGCCGAGGCGTACGCGGTCTGGATCTGCGTAATGACGTTGGTGACCTCGTTGAACGGCTTGGTGTACTGGTTGGCGTAGGACAGGAAAATCTGCACGCCACCCACCGTAAGCGCCGCCGGCACGCCCGTGATCACGCCCACGCAGCCAATCACGGCGACCACGGCATAGATGATGTTGTTGATAAAGCGCGTACCGGGGTTAGAGAGCGAACCCATAAACTGTGCACGCTCACCTGCCGTATAGAGCTCGGCGTTGAGCGCGTCAAAGCGCGCTTGGGCGTTCGGGCCGTAGGCAAACGCATCAACCAGCTTTTGCTCGCCCACATACTCCTCGATATGACCACCGAGCTGACCCTGAATACGCTGCTGGGCCGTAAAGCTCTTGTTGGAAAGTTTGGCGATGGCGCCGGCTGCAAAAATGGAAAGCGGCGTGACGAGCACCACCACGAGCGTCATAGTCAGGTTGATGGAGAGCATAAACGCGAGCGTACCCACAATGGTGATAACGCCGGTGAAAAGCTGGGTAAAGCCCTGCAGCAGACCGTCGCCCACCTGGTCGACATCGTTGACCACACGGCTCATAAGGTCGCCGTGGGCATGGCTGTCGATAAAGCTGAGCGGCATGCGGCTGAGCTTGTCGCTCGCCTCCACGCGCATGTCGCGCACCGTCTCGTAGGATAGACGGTTGACGCAATAGCCCTGCAGCCACTGGAAGGCCGCGGCTCCTACGACAACAATCGCGAGCTTGGTAACGAGCGGCAGCAGCGCATCGAAGTCCACCTGGCCCGCGGCAACGATCAGGTCGATGCCCTCGCCAATAAGGATGGGCGTGTAGAGCTGCAGGATCACCGAGACGGCGGCACTCACAAACGACGCCGTAAACGAGACGCGATGCGGGCGAACGTAGCCCAGCAGGCGGCGAGTCACCGCACCCACGGGATAGCGCTCGGGGTCGCCGGGCTGGCGCGGACCGTCTCCCAGGTCGTTGAGGCTATCGTTGCCGGACACGTTGGCCGTCATCGTGGCGACCGAACCGGAAGAAGTGTACGGATTCATTTAGCAGCCCTCCTTTGCGCAGACGGATGCGGGGGCGATCGGGGTGGGCGCGGGCGCCGCACTCCCCTGCTGGCCCTCGAGCTCCTCACGGCGAAGCTGCGACTGGCAGATCTCGCGGTAGAGCTGGCAGGTCGCGTACAGCCCATCATGCGTGCCCAGGCCCGCGACCGAGCCGTGATCGAGCACGCAGATCATGTCGGCGTCGCGCACGGTCGAGACGCGCTGGCTCACAATCACCGTGGTCAGCGGCAGCCCGCCCTCGGCGGCACCGCGCACGCTGCGCTCGCGAATGGCATGGCGAAGTGCCGCGTCGGTCTTAAAGTCGAGCGCCGAGGCGGAGTCATCCATGATCAGAACCTGCGGAGAGCCCACCAGGGCGCGCGCGATAGTCAGACGCTGGCGCTGACCACCGCTGAAATTCTTGCCGCCTGCCTCGACCGGGGCGTCGAGCCCCTGCGGCTTGTTGCGCACGAACTCGCTCGCTTGCGCCATGTCGAGTGCCGCCCAGAGTTCCTCGTCGGTTGCCGCCTCATCGCGCCAGGTCAAGTTGCTGCGGATGGTGCCGCTCACCAGCGACGCGCGCTGTGGGACGGTCGCGACCACGTGGCGCAGCTGCTCGAGCGGCCAGGCGCGAACGTCGGAGCCCATCACGCACACACTGCCGGTACCCGCATCGTACAGGCGCGGAATAAGCGAGACGAGCGTGGACTTGCCGCTACCCGTACCGCCGATAATGCCAAGCGTCTTGCCCAGCGGGAGCTCCAGGGTCACATCGTTGACGGCGTTGGCAGCGCCGGCGCCAAACGAGAAGCTCGCATGGTCAAAGCTCAGCGCAGGGACCGGAACAGCGCCACCCGTCAGGTCGCTCGGCTCAGGCAGCGCGACCGGCTGGTTGCCCTCGTCAGCGATGCTCGGCACGCAATTGAGCACCTCGTTGATACGCGACGCGCTGGCGCTCGCCTTGGTAAAGACCACGACCAGGTTGGCGACGTACACGATGGAGGTGAGCGTCTGCGTCATGTAGTTCACAAACGCCATGACCTGACCCTGCGTGAGCTCGCCCACGTTGACCTGGATGCCGCCCACCCACAGGATGGCGCACACGCCCAGGTTCATCACCAAAAACGTGACGGGATTAAGGATCGACGAGAGCTTGCCCACCGCGATGGCAGTATTGGCCTGGTCATCGGCGGCTTGGGCAAAACGCTCGCGCTCGTGGTCCTCACGCACGAAGGCGCGAACAACGCGGGCGCCCGAAAGCCCCTCGCGGCAGATAAGCGCGATGCGGTCGAGCTTTGCCTGCAGCTGCCTGTAATACGGGATACAGCGCGCCATGACAAACCAAAACACCAGGCCGATAGCGGGCGTGCAGATCAAGAAGATCATGCCGAGCTTAAGGTCGATGGCAAGGGCCGCGCACATAGAGCCCACCGCCAAGAAGGGCCAGCGGATGAGCATGCGTACGCCCAGCGCCACAGCGAGCTGCACCTGGTTGACGTCGTTGGTGATGCGGGTGATAAGCGACGGCGTGCCAAAGCGGTCGAGTTCGGCATAGCTCAACTTGTTGATGTGCTGGTAGAGCGCACCGCGGATATCGGTGCCCATGCCCTGCGAGGTGAGCGCCGCCATCTTTTGGCAGACGAGCGTAAACGAGATGCCGATCACAGCCATGGCGCCAAGCAGCATACCGTAGTGGACGACGGCGTTGACATCGTGTGCGCCAATACCCTTATCGATCATCTGGGCAATCACCAGCGGCGTCAGCAGGTCAAAGATCACTTCGATCAGCTTACACGCAGGGCCAATCACCATATACCGGCGAAACTTACCACCAAAACGCCTGAGCAGCTCAATCATGTATAGGCGCTCCCTATCATCATCCACATTCAATTCGAACCATGATAGTACCGCCACCCCAAAAGAAGCGTAAACAACTCGTCATTTCTAACGGGATTCAGTTTTCAGAGGGGTATACGCGCACACCCAGCCAGTGTCGGGTCAACTAGCATGGTATATTTACATTCTGTCTCTTATACACATCTCCGAGCCCACGAGACTAGCGCTCATCTC
>CABSMS010000014.1 GCA_902478885.1 uncultured Collinsella sp.
GCGGTCAGGAGCTTCACGAGCTCGGTGAAATCGGTCATGGGCATCACCTCCCATCGGATGGAGAGCTCTGCCCGGCACGAGGACTGCCGACAGCGAGGATGATTTTATCAGAGTGGTTGGCCCTCTCCGATCAATTCACGCTCCTCACCCTCGCGAAGAGTGCGGGCATGGCAGAATCGGCACTAAACGGCAGTGCGTTAGGGCACCGACGACGAGCTTTCAAAAACTAGCAAGGCGTATCGCTGTTGCGGTACCGGGATCGGCAAATCTCTGGTGTCCCCCGGGCGGACTCGACCCCCCCCGCGGGGAAATTGGTGACGCGGGTGTCGACGGCCCGAATCCGCCGGCGGCCCCCACAAACCAGAAACGGCGCCGCTCTCGCGACGCCGTCATATTCCCTGGTGCCCCCGGGCGGATTCGAACCGTCGACACCCGCTTTAGGAGGTCTTGTATTTCTATTTGACCTGGTTTTTTATAATTTCTTCTGGATTCGTATAACAGCATGTAAAAAGGCTATTTTTAAGAAGCTCGACTTATAAGATTCAAAAACTTTCTACCCTAATTCTACCCAATCACTCTTGATTGGGTAGAATTTTGAGGGTAGGCTAGGGACAAGCCTTTAAGGGCTTGCCCCTAGCCTACCCTCAAGGAATTCCATCATGAGCACCAGACCACGAGTCATCGGAAACGGCAGCGTATACCAGGTTAAAGAGGGCGTATTCCAATACCGCTTCAACCTCGGCAAGGATCCAAAGACCGGCAAGTATGCCTATTCACCCAAGAGGACACTACACTGCGAAGGCGTGAACAAGCGAACACGGAACGCGATGCTCCGCAAGGCTTTGGAGGAATACAAGGAAGAGTTGAACTCCGGGCTCGTCCGGGATAACGGAAATCGAACCGTCGCGGAATATGCCAAGGACTTTCACAGTTTAAGGATAGGTAGCCTTTCGCCGCTCGCCTACGACCGTGAGGGCAACTACATTAGCCACATTCAGAAGATGTTCGCCCACGTCCGGCTTGCCGATCTCCACCCAGACGATATACGGCACATTTACGCAGACGCTCGCAAAAAGGGAATGTCGGAAGCCGAGCTGCACGGAACGCACGTCAAACTCCGACAGATTCTTCAGGATGCCGTGGACAACGAGCTCATCCTTCGCAACCCGTGCACACCAGTCAAGCTTCCCAAACCAACTTACAGGGAAAGAACTCCGCTTACGGCAGACGAGGCTTCACGATTTCTGTCTTGCCTCATGGATGAACCACTGTCGGCCAAGGCAACGGGCACCATGCTCTTGCTCCAATGTGGTCTCCGACGCGGCGAAATGCTCGGCTTGACTTGGGGCGACATCGATCTTGGGCAGCGCACGTTAAGCGTGTCGAAGCAGTTCACCAATGACAAGACTCTCCGACCGCCAAAATCGAAGATGAGCCGACGCACCATAGCAATCAACGACTCCCTGGCCTGCTATCTCAGCAAATGGAAGCTGGAACAGCGGGCGCAGCTCAACCGATACACTCTCGATCAGGACGACAAGACGCCTATCGTTAACGGCATAAAGGTCGTCACGATCGAGGATGACATATACGCCACAGTCGTCAACGTAGACGGCCACAACTTCGACCGATGGTTCCGCGACTTCTGCGTCGATAACGGCTTTGGGAGCTACAACAATATCACCAGAAGATTCCAGCGAAACGGCAAAGAGCACGTGAGGGGCACGGGATACAGTGGGCTCGTCCCCCACGCCCTGCGGCACACGCAAGCGACGCTCCTAATCGGAGAAGGCGCAGACGTGAAGACTGTCCAGGCAAGACTTGGACACGCATCTCCAAGTACGACGCTCTCCATCTACTCCCACGCCATCGAGGCAAACGATCGTAAGGCAGCAGATGCCTTCGGCGAGCTCATTTCCCAAGAGAGCAATTCATAAAGGAAGGGCCGAGATATACCCGGCCCTTCCCTTGCTTTGAACATAGATGGACTAATGGCGATAGACCATCGCTCCATATGGAGCTTTATCCTCCCAGGAAAACGATGAGGCGTCGCGAATGGGGAAGACGCCGATTATAGGTGCCTTCGTCCATTCGTCGGTATTCAGAATCGCGCCGTCCTTGTCATAGATCGGCTCGACCTGAGAACTCTGGACATCACGAATCCCCGGCCATTTATCAGCTATTGCGCCAAGCACCTCATCCGTAGGACAGGCTTCCTTTGAGGAAAGATAAACATAGTGCGGAATTGCATCACTTGCGTTCCGCACTTCAAGGACGAAAGCATAGTCGCATGATGAGGCGTTTGGCTCATTGACCACAGGCCAATCGTCAGGGACAACGAGATACGAGCCACCTCGCAGGTCCACGCGTTTCATTGACGGCCCCTTATCAACAAGGCTGTCTTGCGGAACAAATCGCAGCATATGGTTACGAAGAGCCTTGTAATAAGAGAGCTTGTCATTTAAATCGTCGGCAGTGAGCGACAGGGACTCAGCATCGCCATATCCACTAAGCTCATCCTGAATAGACTTGACCCGCTGCGCACAAAAAGCACTCAGCTCTGCAGCCGCACCCTTGTTGACGCGGAGACAGAGACTCGCGAGAAGGTCGACCACTTCCCCCGGAGTCTTAAACTCTTGCGGATGTTGTTCCTTGAACATGCTGATGTTGTCATCGGTCTGTTCAAGGACGGTCGTCCCAAACTTTCGTTTTTTCGGTTTCCTGGAACGTTCCATTTCATCCTCCAATCGATTTTCATTGCAAGTATAACCCTGTTTTTCGAGGTAAAAGCGCTTATCCGAAACTTTTCAGAATCTTTTCTGAATCTTCAGCGCCTCGATTGCCAGAAGCAGTATCATCGAATTGCACAGATAAGCGAATGCCGGAATGGAGGTGCCCGAAGGAGGCCATAGAAACAAAAAGCCGCCCACCCCTCCCCTCTAGTCGCCAAACTGAGGTGGGGAGGAGTGAGCAGACCAAAGGAGATTCTACCATGGTAGATTCCGCTGTTCCCAAAGCGGGTATCGTACCCGCTCCTCCTCGCGTCGTTCTGGGACGCGAGCGTCTGCTCGGCGTCACCGAGATTCGTGAGTTGACCGGGCTTGGGGAGGTTGCCGCCGCATCGCTCATGAAAGAGAGCGGTCGCTGCCTCAAGCTTCATAGCCGCCTCTTCGTCATCGAGTCCAGCTTTTTTGAGTACCTTCACGAGTTGGAGGTGTCGGATCCGTGCAGCCTGTAGCCAATAGCTCATTCAACGTCGAAGCCGATCAGCTCAAGACCTATATCGAGGAAATGAACGGGCGTAAGCCCATGGCTCATATACGCAGCCTCCCCTCTCTCGACAAGCTCATCGGAGGCGTCGTACCCGGAATCCTGACCATAGTCGGAGCGGCACCCGCTGCCGGCAAGACGACGCTCCTCAAGACCATCTCCGACGACCTCGCATCCCAAGGCGTGCCCACCGTCTTCTATTCCGCGGAACTCCCCGCGTATCGCATCGCCCAGAAGGGCATCACGCGCCTCGGCAATGGAGACTTCAGCCTTTCCGAGGCGACCGGGACCATCCCCGAGAAGAGGGAGGCATTTGAGCACGCCTGCGCCATCTACGCCGAGACCGTAGCACCTAACTCGTGCATCATGGACAGCCAAACGTCCATGGAAGATCTCGGGCGTTGCATCGGTGATTGCATTCACGAACGTGGGCAGCGCCCTGCCGTTTTTGTGGATTACCTTCAACTCATTGCAGCAACCAATTTCAATGTTCGCGCGGAAGAACGCGTTGTCATCACCGCTTGCGTCCAAGCCCTGGGCAACATCGCCCGGACGTATGACGTCCCCGTTTTCCTGATAAGCAGCGTCGCGCGCGATAAGTACAACGATGCGAACACCGAGCTCAACGTCTTCGCTGGCTCGCAGGGTATCGACTACGGCTCCGACAACGCTCTCTTCCTGCAGGTCGACGGCAGGGACAAGAAGGAGCGGAGGTACAACTCAGAGCTAGATGTTCGTCCCCTGCTCGTTCGCGTCCTTAAGGCACGCTATGGCACGCTTGGGAGCGCCAAGCTCACCTTCGACGCGCCCCATGCCACCTTCTATGACCAGGAGGGCTAGGCCATGCGCGGCAACAGCAAGACTGCGCATATCAACGTCCGAATGACCGAGGAGGAGCGTGCCGTCATCATGGCGCGCTCCTCTTCTTTTGACATGGCCCCATCGACGTTCATGCGCGAAACTGCCCTCCGCATCGGGCAGAAGCCCGTCAAGGTCGCCGACGAGGCGACCTTGCGGCAAATCCTCCACCAGATGAAGAAACAGGGCGGAAACCTCAACCAGGCCGTCCATGCCGCAAACGCCTATGGCGTGGATGCGCAGACGGCCCGACAGCTCACGGAGGCCGTCCGACTGGTGTCGAGCACGGCCTCGCAGCTTTCAAACCTCATCTCCAAGAATCGAGAACTATCATGAAAACCAAGATGCTCACAGCGCTCCTATCATCCCTTTTCCTAGCGATCCTCGCATGCCCCGTACTCGCCGCCCCCATCGACATGCTCGTCGCCGGGTACGGACTCGACGCATCGGCAATTCCCACAACGTTCGACGCGGAGACCGTCCTCGGCTGGTGGCTCTCGGACGGGTTCGTCACCCATCCCCTCGGGGCTTTGTTCGTCTTCCTCCTTGCACTCTGCGCCTGCGTCCTCATCGCCTACTCAAGCGCCCTCAAATCACGAGCCGAGGACGGCGGCGTGCTCGGCGACGCCCACGTCAAGACGGGCCGCGAGGTCGTGAAGGGGTCCATGACATGGGGCGGCTCGACGAACCCCTCGTCGCGCGGGTTCGTCTACGGTTTCACCAAATATCGCGGTAAGCCCTGCTATTTCTACGAGCCGAAGAAGATGATTTTCGTATCAGGGGCCACTGGGTCAGGTAAATCACGCTTCCTCTACCTCCCCTCAATCGACCTGCTCAGCTACGGCGACGCCTCCAACGGCTCCGAACCCGCGACCCTCGTCGTCTCAGACGTGAAGAACGAGCTCATAGAGCTCACGGGCGATGAGCTTGCCCGTCGTGGCTACCGCGTCCTCCTGCTCGATACGCAGCACCCCTATCGCGGCCAGAGGTTCAACCCGCTCAAGCAGGTTCTCGACCTCCATGCCGAGGGGCGCGACCAGGAGGCCGAGCAGGCGGCGGACGCCATCGCGGAGCTCGTGGTGCAGGATGACGAGAAGGGCAAGGGTTCGCACTGGACGGCATCGGCCAGGGGCTTGCTCTCGGCCCTGGTCCTGCTGGTCTCCATGTCTGACGAGTGTCCCGAGGGATCGAGGCACCTCGCGACCGTCTGCGAGGTCTTGGACCGTGGCACCGAGGCCGAGGGCGACGACCCGGCCGAGCCTCTGAAGGCCGTCTTCCGCTCCCTGCCGAGCGGTCACCCCGCCAAGGGCAGGGCGTCGCAGTTCGTCTCCTCGGGCGGCAACGAGCTCAGGAGCATCCTCTCGACGCTCAAGGTGGCACTCCGCCCGTTCTCGTCCGCGCCGGTCGCATGGATGACCTCTGGCTCCGACATCGACCCGCGAACGGTGCTCACGGAGAAGAGTGCCGTCTTCCTCCACGTGCTCGACGAGGGCTCCCCCTACAACTGCATAGCGGCGATATTCCTCTCGCAGCTCTGGGCTTCGGTCCAGGCGGTCGCGGACGTGAACGGCGGAAAACTCCCCCGCCCCGTGCAGATACTCGGCGACGAGTGGGGCAACCTCCCCCGCGTCGAGTGCCTGCCCGCGCTCCTCAGCCTAGGACGCAGCTACGGTTGTTTCTGGGTCGGCGCGACGCAGGACGTATCCCAGCTCAACAAGTACGGCGAGAAAGACGGCCGCAGGAAGATCCTCGCGAACTGCGGCATCAAGGTCGCGATGAAGCTCGCCGAGGAGGAGGACCGCCGGTACTTCACCGAGCTCATCGGCAAGACCACGCGCCACACGCAAGGCACGAGCAACGGCAGGGCCGCGTCAGGCACGTCCTCCTCGACGTCCTACAGCGAGAGCGCCGACGACGTGATACACCCCTGGGAGTGGCGCGACATGGCCCCGGACCGGGACGGGATCATCGTCGTGAAGCACGCGGACAACGGTATGCCCGCATGTCGAGCCGGCGTCTTCCGCTCCCCCGTCACCGACTGCACCAACACGCCCACAAGGGAGCACTTCGACCTCGGGACCCCCGAGCACGAGGCGGAGAACCGTCGCGCCTACCAGCGCCGCCTCGACGAGTCAGCTGCTGGGAAGATGCGCGAGGAGGCCTCGACCTGGTGCCCAAAGTGGCCCGAGCCGGAGAAGAAGAACGGGAGCAAGCCGGGCGGCAAATTCAGCGGGCTCTCGCTCGACTAGGGAGGCGACCATGACGGCGATAAAGCAGACGAGCGTCTGCAGCGAGAAGCACCTCGCGAGACTCAGGGATTACCTCTCCTGGGACCGCGACAAGGCGCTCGCCCACGGCACGCAGAACATTATCGACGATGACCGCTGGTTTCAGGAGATGGCAGACACGAGGGCGGCCATGGGTCACGACAGGCCCGGCAAGGCCGGTGCCAAGTGTACCTACATGCAGCACCAGATACTCGGGTTCCTCCCAGACGAGTGCGACCTCAACGGCGGGAAGATGACGCCGGAGCTGTGCATGCGCTATGCGAGGGAGTACGTGGCCGAGCGCTACCCCAACCAGGAAGTCGTGATGGTGCTGCATCGCGAGCGCTGCCGCGCGGACGCCACCGACCGCTACGCCGTGCACCTCGGCATCAACCGCAGTGATCTGGAAACCGGCCGAAGGCTCGACGAGGGCCCCGCCCGAAAGGCGGCGGCATCACGCGTGAAGACCGTCCGTACCCTGGACGAAAGGTACGGCCTCAGGCAGCTTGAGCGCGGCAAGGCCAACTCGCGCGTCCACGCGAGGCAACCCGGCACGGAAGAGCGCGACATGGCCCGAAAGGGACAGGCCGAGCGCTCGGAGAACGCCCGCGTCCGCGTCGCGGTCGCCCGCCGAATCGAGGAGGTCGGGCGCATGCGCGACTGCCCCGACCGGATGGGCGAGCTTGAGCGGCGGCTCAAGCGGGACGGCATCGAGCTCGCCAGGTCGAAGGGCGGGAGCCTCCAGTACCGCTTCCCCTCGAAGTCTCTCGGGGGCATGAGGAAGGTCAACGGCGGAAGGCTCGGCTTTGCCGTCGACCGCTCGACTGGCATCGCCGTCCGCTTCACGCTGCGCGGGATAGCGACGGCGATGCGGGCGTTCTGGGAGCTTGAGCGCAGGGCGCTGGAGAACCAGAACGGCCGAGACGACTGAGCATTTGGGCCGGGACGCAGCAGGCGTCCCGGCCCCTTCTTTTGCCCTTCGGTGAGAGCGACCTCGGAGCGGTTCGCCGTCCCGCCGCAGGCGGGCAAGATGATTCCGTGCAACGGAATCCATATCTTGCCTGCACGGAGCGAGCCGGTTGCCCAAGGCAACGCGAGCCCGGGCAGGTGAGCGCCGGTTGAACCGACGTCGAGGAGACGCGACCCTGGGGAGCGTCGCACGACGGCGCTCGGCGACCCGGCGCGAGAGGCCCAGCCCGGCGACCACGGCGGAGCGATGGCGACTTCTGGAAGCCATCGAGCGCAGCCGTTCGGCGGGCTGGGCCGGCGTGAGCGGAGGCGGACGAAACGCGACCCTGGGGAGCGTTGCCAGGGAGCCGCAGCGAGAGCGACGCCGTGCGTCGCGGGGGTCCCGCCCATAAGCGGGACCCATCGGCCGCAAGGCCGATTGCCGCGCCTCGGCCCTCTCGACCTGCGCGTCGGGGAGGAGTCGGCAGTAACCTCTCCCCGATCCACAACGGAGACCTAAAGCCGCTCGTACGCCCCCTTCACCAGCTCGCCCATAAGCTGCCTTCGCTTGCCTAGGAACTCCTCGTAATCGAGGTCCTCAAACCCAACAGGCAGGGCATGCTCCTCGCAGTTGCGGCGATACTCGTCCTCCCCCAGCGCGGCGCGATACCTACGAACGTACTCATTCGGGGCGTCATCCGAGATGTAGATGTTGTTCTGGTAGTCAACAAGGGTGAAGTTGCCTCGGTTGCTGCGCTGTGAAAGGTAGCCCTTGGCCTTCAGGTAGTTATCTGGGAACAGATGATGCTTGTCCAGAGCCTTTTTGGAACCTGATGAGCCGGTAAGCAGCAGTTGAGAAAGAGGGGCCGTGCTGAACAGCGCCTTGGCACCGAGCACGACCTGAGCCGCGACGAAGCCCCACCAGGTCGGGCCCGTCGCCTCGTTTGCGTCGAGGGAGCTGGGCAGCGTGATGGAGAAATAATCGTCCGTCATGATGGCAGCGAGCCTACGGTCGAAGTACGCCCGAAACTCATCGGCGGTCTCAAGGCGCGAGACGTCGTTAAGCTGCTGCTCGAACTCGGATTCGAAGGACCCCACATAGAGCCCCGTTATGGCTGCGGCGAAATACCAGCGCCGCACGAGCCCGCGCACAGCCAGTGGCTCCATGTCGAACTCATAGCGCCCGATAAGGTAGAACGCATAGCAGAACATGAGCGCGTTGCCCGACCCCACCTGGTCAGAGCAGACGTAGCCCGCCTCCGCCAGCGTGTTGATGAAGGCATGCCAGTTGTTCAAGTCAAGCACGAGATCGAGGGCGCGACCGAACGTGGCAAAGTTCTCAGCTCGCGTCTCGGGCGTCGTTTCCTTTGTCTTGAGATCTCGCCCGCGAAGAATCTGGTAGGCATAACGCAGGCGACCCCTCTTGAACCCCACGCCCACCGTGGCGCGAATGATATGCGTCGGCGAGACGGTCATGAGCGGGTTGTACGAGGTGCCCTTTGCGGGCGCATGGCTCATGGCGCAGAACTCCTCTATACGCTCCCTCATGGCAGGTTCGTAGACCGAAAGCAGGGTCATGATGAAGTCATCCTGCTTAAGCGCCTGCCCTTGCGAGTTCACACGCACAAAGATGTCCGATACGGTCTCCTCGTCAGCCGATTCGGAAATCTCCAGCGTCGGCAGAAGATAACGCTCAAGCCCGAGTAATGCGTTGAGCCCGCTCTCGACGGCATCCTCGCCGTCATCGTCGAGTTCGGGTTCTCCCTTTTTGGCATTCGCCTCGTTAAGGCGCTTGATGAACGCCCTGCGATAGGCGCTCAGCTTGTTGTCGTGGTTCGCCGCGAAGGCCTCGGATACGTCCGGCACATAGCGCGAATCCTTCTCGGTCGAGGCGTCGGCATTCTTGAATGAGCGTGCGATGGGGTCGTAGGCGACCTTCACCGTACGCTCCCTGAAGTTCTTGTCTCGCACGGACACGCCGTACAGGGAGCTCAGAAGGGCAGTGAGTCTCTGCTGTCCGTCGATGACAAGGGACTTGGGGACGGCATACACCTTTTGGTTCGAGCCTATGGCAGACTTCTTGCCCGCGTTGTCGCTCGGAGAGTCCCACAGCATCACATAGCCAATAGGGTATCCGCGGAGCATGGAATCAAGCAGGTCGCGGACCTTTTCGTTGCCCCACACGAAGGGTCGTTGCAGGTCGGGCAGACCGATCTTGCCCGTCTGAACGTCCTTCAGGATGTTACCAACCTCCAGCGATATGGGGTTATAGATGGAATTTGGCACTATAGTTCACCGACCTTCTTGGCGTACAGGTTGAAAAGATGGGCGACTATCTTCTCCTCGTCCCCACCGAAGTCGACGCCATAGGCAGCTTCGACAGCAGCATCGAGCGCCTTATGCGCAGACATCAGCTCGGGGAAGAACGTTTCGTTCTTGGGATCGTACATGTCCGCGAGCGTCGCACCTTCTTGGGCATCCCGGGCGTCGAGCACGGCTTGGGCGCAACGCTCAACTTCTTCGCGTTGGGATTCCGTGGGCTCGGGCCAGACGAAGTTGTTGTAATCAATATTGGCCGAATACTGGTAATCGTCCTTCAATCTTCCGGTTACGATCCTAACCCATGCATTATGGAATTGAGATTGCAGAATGCCATAGTGATAGAGAGAGGCATTAGGTATCAATCTAACCTTGTTGCTGCAAAATATCTCTGGACCAACAAAGCCCATTGGAACACGTTTCCTTCTGCTTGAAGACACCTCTGGGATGATGATGGAACTTCCCTCGGGCATGTTCTCAACGTGAAATCTCGTTGGCTTATCTGCTATTTTCCGGGTTCCAGCGCTTTTACTTGCAAGCCTGTATTCACGAACCTGTTCTACTCTCTTTCTGCACTCAGGAAGCTGCTTTAGATCTGAGAAGGTTGCCTCCCCAAGCCACAGGCACCAGCGGTGATAGCCATGAATGAACTCTTTTGATCCAAGCCATGGATGGAAGAAGCCTTCGGCCTTTGGCTCTTTCTTCAGGAAATCGTCTTTCTCCTCATCGGTAAACAGGTAGAATCCCCCATCAATAGGTTTATTTCCGATGCCCATTTCCGGAACATCACAAATAGGCTTGCTGCGGCTGTAGATGAATACATCAGGGGCGTCTTTCAGATACGCATTGATTCGAGCCGTGGGAATCTGTTCTTCGTCGCTGTCCGGGGTCGCGTGGTAGAAGAGCGTCTTGGTCCCCGACTCGCGGGAGAACCCGACGATGACACAGAACACGTGCGCCTTGTCCGCAGCCTCGTTGTCCCACCTGAACGTGTTGTGCGCGAAGTCGATGTGGATACCCAGGTCGTACAGGGGTTTCCAGAGGTTGGCGACCTGCTCGCCCTGACATATCGAGTTGGTAGAGACCAGGGCGCAGCGCGTGCGCTTTCCCTGCGTGAACCTCGCGGCCTTCATGTACCAGGCCCCGCAGTAGTCGATGTTGCCCGCGTTCTTCGCTCCATCGAAGACCTCAAGGAGCTCTGCCTTCTGCTCCTTGGATTGGTTGCGAGCACCCAGGAACGGCGGGTTGCCCACAAGATAAGTAAGGTCATCGGGGAACACCTCGGACCAATCGGTCTTGAGGGCGTTGCCCTCATGGAGGTTGCTGAGGCTCCTGAGCGGCAGGAAGTCGAAGTCATAACCGACGTATATCTCCTGCGTCTTTCGGAGCATCTGCTCCTCGGTGATCCAAAGGGCGGTCTTGGCGACCGAGACGGCGAAGTCGTTTATCTCGATGCCGTACAGTTGATCGAGAGATACGCGGACGGGGCTGTCCTGCGCAATGACGAGGGACGTCTGCCCCGCGTTGCCGGTCTCCTCGCTGAGCTCGTCCTCGATGATTCGGTTCTCGATGGTGCGCAGCTGCCGGTACGCCTCGGTAAGGAAGTTGCCCGAGCCGCACGCGGGGTCACCGATGGTGATGGAGGCAACCTTGTCGTGCAGCCTCGCCAGGGCCTGCTTGCGTTTCGTCGCCGTCCTCTCGCCCTCGGCCTCGTGCAGCTCGTCCCACAGCTCGTCGAGGAAGAGCGGCTTGAGGCAGCGCTCGATGTTCTCCACGCTCGTGTAGTGCATGCCCCCGGCATGGCGGGTCTCGGGGTTCAGCGTCCCCTCGAACACGCCGCCAAAGATGACGCCCGAGATCTCACGCCAATCGAAGTCCTGGGACGCGTCGGTGATGGCCTCGAGAATCTCCGGGGTCATCTGCGGGACGATGATGGAGGAGTCGGCGAACAGGCCGCCGTTCACGTACGGGAAGGCCGCGAGGTCCTCGTCCATGTACTCGTCCCGCTTGTCCAGGGGCGTGTCGATTGCCTCGAACAGGTCCACCAGCTTGCGGCGGAGCTTGGCAGGGTCACCCTCGCAGTACCTACCGAACGCCTGGTGCGATTGCAGGAGGTCGGCGTCCTCGGCGTAAAGCAGGAAGATGATTCGGGTGATGAGCACGTTGAGCGAGCGCTGCTCCTCCTGCGCGCGCTCGTCCTTCTCCTCGATGTGGTGGTACTGCTTGGCGAGGGCATCGTAGAGCCTGGAGACGTAGGCCCCGGCCTCGATGGAGAGCTGCTGCTCCTTGTGCAGGCGGCTCGTCTCGTTGGAGGTCAGGAAGGAGAGAAGGTACAGGCTGTCCTGGAGCTCTTCGAGGGAGAACTCCTGCACGGTGTCCTCGGGCCGCTCGTTGTCGAGGTCGTAGAGGCGGAAGGTCCCGAAGTTGCACGTCATCACCCAGCGGGGGCGCTCGGAGTACGGCAGGTGCCGCGCGTACCACATGGCCTGCTGGAGCGGCGTCTCCATGCCGCCGTTTCTGGGCTCGGGTTTGTCGAGGTCGATACCCCACGACTTCTGCTCACACAGGAAGTTGTGGTCGGAGACGAACACGTCGATGCGGCGGCCTCTCACCTTCCGCTCGAAGTCGACGAAGCTGTCTATGGTGTTGGACGGGATGCCCAGGACGTTGATGAGCAGATCTACCCAGAACTTTTGCGTGTCCTGCTGCTCGTTGTTGGAGCCCGCGGGGATGGCGGCAAGGCGCTTCTGCCACCGCTTGACGAACTCCTTTGCCTCTTTCTTGCTGGCAGGCATACCGGACCTCCTGCGTCGTTGTCACTTTCGGACAATTTTAAGGGGTAAAAGCCCTCTTCCAAGCGGAAGGGCGAGTTTTCAACGGTCCACGGTGTCGCAGGGTCCCAGGCGAAACCCGAAGACGCCGGGGGCTGTTGGAAACTCGCCCATCTCACAGCAACGTCACCCTAGGTTTTCAACGCTTTCCATGGCCGAAGGGCTTCTTATAAGCCCGTAGGCTGTGGGAAGGGTTGGAAACCGGACTTTGGGCATAGCCCTTCACAAAAAAACTTTCTACCCAAATTCTACCCAACTGACGTTAACGATGCCCTTATATAAGAAAGCAGGTCAGACGATTTATACCGTCTGACCTGCATTTACTTCTGGTGCCCCCGGTGCGATTCGAACGCACGACACCCGCTTTAGGAGAGCGGTGCTCTATCCCCTGAGCTACGGAGGCATGCTGTACTAGTGTAGCAGATTTACTGCATCGCCATACGTCGCATGACTAGACTTCGAAGTTGCGGTGGAATAGTTCCTGCCTAAAGCATTAAAGCCGTATTTAGGAACTATTTCACCGCAACTTGTGAAGAGCTAGTTGCCTTTGTGGAAGAGGCCTTTGATGACGGAAGGAATGCTCTTGGCGCCCTTGGCGGTCACATCGATAAAGTCGGGCGAACGCACGAGCTTATCCTCGTCGACGTACTTGCGAACCGCACGAAGCGTCTCTTTGTCGTCGCGCGTCGAAAACGTAAAGTGACCGTTGTCCTTGGTGAAGATGGCAAAACGCGTGATCTTCTTGGTGCCGCGCAAAACCTCGGCGGCAATATAGTCGACCTCGTCCCACGGGATTTGAATATAATCCTCGGGATTGCGCTCGTTATAGTACTCGAACGCCTTATTGCCCACCATCACGTTGCCGTGGCTGGTAAGCCCCATCAGGCAGGTTGCCGGCGTTGCCAGATCGACCGTGCTGTTCTGAGATTGCGCCATGTGCGCCTCGCCCTCCAAATAAAACAATCGGACCGCATCCAGTGTAACCACCGGGTGCGGTCCGTTTCAATGGCTCAAAAGCCCTTGTCTAGCTACTCTCGGTCTTAAGCCGAAGCGTGCTTACATGAAGCCGCAGACGCGACCGATGATGCCGATGGCGAAGAGAGCCAAGATGATGACGATCGGGCTGACCTTCTTCTTGAGGAGCTTGCAGACCAGCAGGGTCAGGCACACGGCGGCAAGGCCGGGGATGAGCTGATCGAGGTTGGCCTGAAGCGTGGTGACCTTCACCTGATCAAGGGCGTTAGCACCGATGGAGTTATACATCGTCAGTGCTTCCTTGACACCCTCAGCACCGGAGGGCAGGTTAGCCCAGTCGATAAAGGCGCCAGCGGACTGCGTGACCTTGGAGACGACCGGGGTGAAGGAGATGGACACCCAGCGCTCGACCAGGGCGCCGATGATGAACATACCCAGGATGGAAGCACCCTCGGTGACCTTGCCCATCAGACCGCCGGAGAGGTCCTTGGCGATGGAGGAGCCGACCTTGTAGCCAAACTCCTGCGTGTACCACAGGAAGGCGTAACGGATGATGTTCCACGCGAAGAAGAACAGCAGCGGACCGGCAATGCTGCCGGACAGGGCCAGGGAAGCGCCCAGAGCGCCCAGAATCGGGCGAAGGGTGAACCAGAAGGCGGGGTCGCCGACACCGGCGAGCGGGCCCATCATACCGACCTTGACGCCCTGAATGGCGACGTCGTCAATCGGAGCACCGTTGGCGCGCTCCTCCTCGAGAGCGAGGGTAACGCCAATGACGGGGGCGGAAACATAGGGGTGGGTGTTATAGAACTCCAGGTGGCGCTTAAGAGCGGCAATCTGGTCATCCTTGCTGGTGTAGAGCTTCTTGATCGCAGGGATCATTGCGAAGCACCAGCCGCCGTTCTGCATACGCTCGTAGTTCCACGAGCCCTGAAGGAACTGATGACGGAAGCAAACCTTCTTACGGTCAGCCTTGGTGAGCTGAATCTTGTTCTCTGCCATATGTATCACTCCCCTCCTACTCGTAATCGTTCAGAATGTCGCCGAGCGGGTCGCCGGAGCCACCGCCCATGCCGCCACCCTGCTTGGCCAGATCCTTAAGGCCAAGGTAGATGAGGGCAAGGGAGATGCCGATGAGGCCAAGGGCGATCAGCGTGAGCTGAGGGATGGCAGCAAGGACAAAGCCGAGGATGAAGAACGGCCAGGTCTCCTTGGTGGCCATCATGTTGATGACCATGGCGTAACCGACGGAAGCGACCATGCCGCCGCCGACAGCCATGCCGCCGGACAGCCAGTCGGGCATAGCGTTAAGCGCGTTGGTAACAGCCTCGGCCGGGATGATGCACAGAAGTACTGCCGGGATGGCGATACGAAGGCCCTGCATGAGGATGGCAGCGTACTGCCAGCGCTCGATGCCGGCGAAGTCGCCCTTCTCGGCGCAACCGTCCATGGCGTGAGCGATAGCGGTAGCCAGGGTACGGCAGATCATGGTCAGGAACAGACCAGCGACCGACAGCGGGACGGCAACGGCGATAGCGGCGGTAACGGCCTTGGCCGAATCGGTGGCGCCACCGTTGAGGGCGAGCACCATGATGATCGAAGAGGCGACCGAGGCCAGAGCGGCGTCAGGCGCGACGGCGGCGCCGACGTTAGCCCAACCAAGGGCCATCATCTGGAGCGAACCGCCCAGGAGGATGCCCTCCTGAAGGTGACCGGTTACGAGACCGATAAGCGTGCATGCCACGAGCGGCTGATGGAACTGGAACTCATCCAGAATGCCTTCCATACCGGCAAGCAACGCGACAATCGCAACAAGCAGAATAGTGATTGCAGACATGTATCGGACCCTCCTTTACTATGCTTGAGCGGCCAGTTCGGCCTTAGCTTTCTTCAACATGGCGTCGAGATCCTCGGAGGAATCCGAAGGAACCTTGCGGACCTCGAACTTGACGCCCTTGGCCTTGAGGGCCTCGAGAGTCTTAACGTCATCATCGCCCATAGCGACGGCGTTGGTGACGACGACCTTGCCCTTGGAGTGAGCCATGGAACCGATGTTGACTTCCTTGATGTCGACGCCGGCCTCGATGGCCTTGAGCAGATCCTGCGGGTTCTCGAAGAGCAGCATGGCCTTGGTGTCACCAAAGCGCGTGTCCTTGACGACCTCGGCCATCTTCTTGATGGGCACGACGTTGGCATGGACTCCCGGAGGGGCAGCCTGCTCGATCATGGTCTTGCGGAGCTCGTCGTGAGCAACGCCGTCGGAAACCACGATGATGCGGTTGGGGTTGATCTGCTTGGTCCACGTGGTGGCCACCTGACCATGAAGCAGACGGGTGTCGATACGGACGTGGGCGATCTTGATGTGCCCATCGCCGATAACCGTTCCCGGAGGGATGGCGCCTGCAGGAGCAGCGGCGGCCGCAGCCGGCTTCTTCTCCTCGGGCTCCAGAGACTCGGGCTTGACGCGCACGCCAGCCTTAGCCTCAGTCACGAGATGTTTTGCGATCGCATGTGCAGTGTTCTTTGCGTCAAAGCGCTGCGAATATGCCTCGATGAGCATAGGCAGGTTGACACCGGTGACGATAGCCCAGGAATCGTGGCCCTCGATGAGCCCGCTGATCTGGTTGAACGGCGTGCCGCCCCACAGATCAACGAGGAAGAGCACCTGCTCCTGGTCCTCGAAGGAAGCGATTGCTTCCTCGACCTTGGCACGGAAGTCGTCGGGGCCCATGCTCGGCTCGAGCGAGACCACGGCAACAGACGGCTGATCGCCAAAGACCATCGAGCCCGTCTGCTTGATTCCAGCTGCCAAGTCCCCGTGGCTAGCAAGAACAATACTTACCATCACATAACCTCCTTTTTGTCTACGTATTTCCTACACGACATGAAGGAAGTGTACCTGTTTCGTTTGTGGAATTATAGCTAAATTCGCAAACGGTTGCATTATTTGTTTAAATGTCTATTTTTGTTACAAGTTGATTAAGTTACTGCTTTTCGACTCATTGCCCGCCAAAGCGTCGCCCATCAAGCCATGTACTTTACAGATACAAGCAGGCTGTTCATTAATAACGATTTTAAGCATGTGCGAATGTGCTTGCACTGCTACTATTTTGTTTAAACAGACATGACTTGACTATTTGTATGACTTATGCACTTCGAAACTACTCAAAAAAGTTGCGGTGGAATAGTTCTTGTTTAAGAGCCAGAAGGCTGGATTTAGGAACTATTTCACCGCAACTTATTGGGGATCCTAGGCGATGTGGAGAGGGTTGGCGGCGTCGACAGCATCGGGGACGTCGGAGAGGCCGTCAGGAGCAGCATCTGCCGGGTCCTCGTCGGGGGTCTCGATCTGCTTGATCATGACCTCTTGGCCCTGGAGCAGATAGGTATCGCCGCTACCGCAATGGGGACAGGTCTTACCATGCTCGACCGTCGCATAGTCGTGGCCGCACGCCTCGCAATGCGTCACGGCGTTGACAGGCTCCATGATAAGCTCCGCGCCCTGCGCGATAGGCTTTTTATCTGCCGCCCAGCGCCAAGCGTCGAGTAGTAGATCGGGAACGACGCCCGAGACCTCGCCCAGCAGTAACGTCACGCTCGAAACGTGGCGCACGCCATTGGCGCGCGCCACGTTCTCAACATCGCGAATGATGTGATAGACGATTCCCAATTCATGCAAGGTAGAAACCTTTCAACAACGGTTGATGCGATGTCAGCCAGACGTCAGTGAGCGACGCTCTGCGCCGCTCCCTTACTCGTTACGTCCTGTTATTTCTTCCCGAATTTGATCTTAATCGCACGCTTTAGAGCATACTTGCCGAGGCTTGGGAGCTTTTGCTCGTATTTGACCATCGTTGAGCACTCGGGGCGATCGCGGTCCAGATGGATGGCGTCAAACGCGCACTTGGTGGTGCACAGGCCGCAGCCGATGCATTTGTTAGGGTCGACGATCGATGCGCCGCAGCCCAGGCAGCGGGCGGTCTCGGCGCGCACCTGCTCTTCGGTAAAGGTCTCGACATACTCGCTAAACGGCGCAGCCTTCTCGCGCTCGCGGTCCACGTGGGCAACCTCGCGGCTCGCGTTGTCGTAGCTCTCAATCACGACATCGTCGCGGTCGAGCGCGGTGTAGCGGCGCTGGTTGCGGCCGATGGTGAGCGTGGATCCCGGCTGCACAAAGCGATGGATGGACACGGCGGCCTCGTGACCGGCGGCGATGGCATCGATGGCAAAGCTCGGACCGGTATAGACGTCGCCGCCCACAAAGATATCGGGCTCGGCGGTCTGGTAGGTCTGGGGATCGGCAAGGGCACCCTGGCCACGACCAAGCTCCACTTTGGAGCCAGCCAGCAGGTCGCCCCACACAATGGACTGGCCAATCGACATGACCACGCGGTCGGCATCGACACGACGCAGATCGTTCTCATCGTACTCGGGCGCAAAACGGCCCTCGTCGTCAAAGACGCGCGTGCAGCGCTTAAAGGTGATGCCACATACGCGACCGGCCTCGTCCAGGTGAACCTCCTTGGGGCCCCAGCCGCAGCTGATGTGAGCGCCGTCCTCAACGGCCTCGCGACGCTCCTCCTCGCTGGCGGGCATCTGGGCCTCGCTCTCCAGGCAGAACATCTCAACGTGCTCGGAACCCAGACGGCAAGCGTTGCGGGCAACGTCGATGGCCACGTTGCCGCCGCCCACCACGATGGTGCGGCCAGGTAGCGCGTCGATCTTGCCGCTGTTGACCTCGCGAAGGAAGTCGACGGCCACGGTCACGTCCTCGGCATCCTCGCCCGGAATACCGGCAAGGCGGCCGCCCTGGCAGCCAATGGCCACGTAGAAGGCCTTAAAGCCCTGCGCGCGCAGCTCGTCGAGTGTCACGTCGCGACCGACTTCCACGCCATAGCGGAACTCGGCACCCATCAGGCGAATGACCTCGACCTCGGCCTCGATAACATCCTTCTGCAGCTTAAAGCTGGGAATGCCATAGGTGAGCATGCCGCCCGGGCGCTCGTTTTTCTCGAATACGATGGGCTTGTAGCCCTTCTCGGCCAGATAGAAAGCACAGGACAGACCGGCCGGACCGGCGCCGATGATGGCAATCTTCTGGTCGAAGCCGCCAGCGCGCGTCGGCGTCACCACAGGCGGGACATAACGGGTCGCGGCGTCCAGATCGCGCTGGGCGATAAACTTCTTGACCTCGTCGATGGCCACGGCCTCGTCCACGCGACCGCGGGTGCAGGCATCCTCGCAGCGGCGATTGCACACACGGCCGCAGATAGCGGGCAGCGGGTTCTCGCGCTTGATGAGCGCCAGCGCCTCGTCATAGCGGCCCTGCGCCGCAAGCTTTAAGTAGCCCTGAACGGCAACGTGAGCAGGGCAAGCCGTCTTGCAAGGCGCGGTGCCGGACTCGTGTGTCTCGATGCGGTTGTCGTTGCGGTAGTTGGGCGACCACTTGGTGTGATCCCACTTGGTGGCGTCGGGCAGCTCCTGGCGCGGATACTCGGGCACCTGTCCGCCCGCCTTTTTGCTGCAGAGCTTTTGGCCGAGCTTGGCGGCACCGGCCGGGCACACCTCAACACAGCGACCGCAGGCAACACACTTGTCCTTCTCGACCTTGGCGACATAGGCCGAGCGCGACAGGTTGGGCGTGTTGAACAGCTGAGAGGTGCGCAGGGCATAACATACGTTAACGTTGCAGTTGCAGATAGCGAAGATCTTGTTCTCGCCGTCGATGTTGGTGATCTGGTGCACAAAACCGTTGTCCTCGGCCTGGCGCAGGATGTCGTAGACCTCGTCGCGCGTCACGTAATGGCCACGGTCGGTCTCGACCACGTAGTCGGCCATATCGCCCACGGCGATGCACCAATCGGCCGGGTCGTCGGCGCAGCCCTCTCCCATCACGCGACGGCTCGCGCGGCAGCTGCAGGTGCTGGCGGCATACTTACCCTCGTATTTGTCGAGCCAATGCTCGATATGCTCAATCGGCACCGAGGTGCTCGAAGCATCGATAGCCTTCTCGACCGGAATGACATGCATACCGATGCCGGCGCCTCCGGGCGGTACCATCGGCGTGGCTTTGGACAGCGGTCCCTTGGACGCCTGCTCAAAGAACTTGGCAAAGACCGGGTGCTCCTCGAGCTGGCTCACGCGCATGTTGAGGAACTCGGCAGAACCCGGCACCAGCATGGGCAGCACCCACTGCTTGGCGCGCTCGGGGTTTTCCCAGTTGTACTCGAGCAGGCCCGTGTAGCTCATATCGTCGAGCATCTTTTCGATATCGGCCTCGGGCATGCCGGTGAGCTTGACCAACTCGGGCAGCGTATAGGGACGGCGCATCTTCATCTTGCAGAGCACTTCGGCCTGCTCGTCGGTTGCGGCCTCGGCAAACGACCAATACTCGTAGCCCAGCAGCTCGTCGCGATGCAGCAGACGGTTGGTGCAGTGCTCGCACAGCTTGACGATTGCCTCGCGCGGATGCTCCGGCAGCGGCGGCACGAACTCCGAACCGATGTCAGGCTCGGTGTAGCTAATTCCCGGTCCGTTGAGAATCATGGTTGTCCCTTCTCTTGCCGCAGCGCGACGAGGCCGCAGCGCCCCTCTTTTTTGCAGGCCGGGCATGCCCCCATGCCGTTCACCCGCCATTGTTGACATTGTGTCAAAAATAGTATTGACGAACCGTCAACAATATTCAAGACTGTTAGGCGAACGGTCAGGCAAAAGAGGATGAAAGGCAGCAAGCGCATGGGCGATAACACAGTGAACATCTCTGTGGCCGACGCCGTCCCCACGACCGACAGCGCGGCAAAGCGCTTGACGGGCGACGAACGCCGTCGCGAAATCCTCGCCGCCGTGCGCACCGTGAGTTCCGAGCTGGGCGTGTCGCATCTATCTGTCTCGGCCGTGACCAAGCGAGCCGGCTGTACGCGCTCATTGTTCTACCACTACTTTGCCGATATGGACGCCGCCGTCACCGCTGTTATGGACGAGGCGATCGACGGTTTTATCTCCGAGCTCGAGCAGTGGAACGCCGGCCGCACCGTCGGTGATATCGAGGGCGCGCTCGACACCGTCGCCCCGCTCTTTAAGCGTCTGGTCGCCAGCGGCCACGAGCTGCCGAGTACGCTCACTTCAAGCAGCGGCGCGCTCTACGGCGGCTTTTTACACAACGTGGTCCAACGCGTGGCACAGTATATCTGCGACACCACCGTGGTGGATTTTGTCGCCCATCATGAGCTACGCATCGACCATGTCTACGAGACGTTCTACACCCTCATCATGGGGTTGTTGATGTATATCCGCACGCACCCCGATGTGCCCGACGAGACAGTCAAGGAAATCATCGCCTCGACACTCCACATCGAGGGCTATACCGCCAAGTATCCGGAGCGCAAGCCCCAGGACTGACGACATTTGGCCAAACTGCCCGCGATCAGAAGAGGGGCCGCGGGCGTGTGAAAGGAGAGCAGCATGCTGTTCGATGTTTGGGGTAGCGATACCCTTATCCACTGGGCCGGCTGGGCCATGGTCTTTATTGGCCTGATCGTGCTCAACGAGGTCGGCCGCCGCACCAAGCTGGGCGCGGCCATCATCTTTGGCGTGGCTCCGCTGGCCATGACCATCTACTGCGTCGCCATCGCCGTGGGCGTCTCACAAGGCGCCGATTGGGCGCTCACCAACCCCACCCATGTGTACCAGAACAGCTGGTTCCACTACGCCAAGGTATACGCGGCGCTGGCCGGTTGCTGGGGCTTCATTGCCATTAAGTACCAGTGGGGCAAGATCGGCAAGGCGCATTGGTTCCGCGCATGGCCGTTTGTGATCGTCGCCATCAACATCATGATCGCTGTCGTGTCCGACTTTGAGAGCGCCTATCACTTCTTTGTCCTGGGCCAGTCCACCTGGGTCACCTCCGAAGGTGCCACGCAGCTGGCCGGCTGGAACAACGTGTTCAACGGCATCGCCGGTATCATCAACATCTTCTGTATGACCGGTTGGTGGAGCGTCTACGCCTCCGAGGATCAGACCGACATGCTGTGGCCCGATATGACCTGGGTCTACATCATCGCCTACGATATCTGGAACTTCTGCTACACCTACAACTGCCTGCCCACCCACTCCTGGTTCTGCGGCTTTGCGCTGCTGCTGGCGCCCACCGTCGCCGCCTTTATCTGGAACAAGGGCGGCTGGATTCAGAACCGCGCCTTTACGCTGGCCATTTGGTGCATGTTTGCCCAGGTGTTCCCGTACTTCCAGGAGGAGTCCATCTTTGTGACCCACTCCACGCTCGACCCCGGCGCCGCTACCGCGGTCTCGATCGCCGCGCTGGTCGCCAACATCGCCGCGATCATCTACATCGCCTACCGCGCCAAGAAGCTCGGCCGCAACCCCTACAAGCAGGATGTCTTTGAGGGCACCAGCGATTGGGAGAAGGCCACCGCTCGCCGCGCCAAGGTTGATTACGCACACGCCGAGTAACGCACCTGACGCAAACATCGCTTGAGCACGAAGCAGCATAGCCGGCTCCGCGCAACTCAACGCATTGCAGAGCCCCCGGAATGTGATTCGTTCGCGTTCCGGGGGCTTTTTGCTGCCGCGAGGATGCGGCCGAACGGTGCGCCCAGGTTAAATCGGATCTTATATTTCGCATGCGCTTTATATGGCTCCATTTTTGGGTACAGTGTTGAGCCGATATTGCATTGGGGGATATATGAGCGATGATACGCGTGGCCGCGAGGATGCGGCCCAGGATGCAGAAGCATGTGCCGAGGCTCTAGAGAGCCTTGACCGGATTGCACTAAACGAGCTCTCGTTTAGCGATTCGGCCGTCGACGCGCAAGACGAGGCACACGAAGGCGCCGAGGACGAAGACAGCGACGCCAAAGACGCTCCCGACGAGGCCGAAGCCGAAGCCGAAGCCGAAGCCGAAGCCGAAGCCGAAGAGGACGATAGCAAGGGCGACGACCAGCCGGAATCCGACTCGGGAGAAGAGACCGTCCTGCTTGGTAGCTTGCCTGCCGACGACTCGCTCACCCGCGAGCTTCCCGGCCTGGGCTCCGCGCCTGCCGTGGACGAGACCATCGCCATGGGCGATATTCCCCTGCCGTCCGTTCCCTCGGCACATGAGGCCGAGGTTCGTCATCGTAAGATGCCACCCAAGCGCCGCAACCTGATGGTTGCCGGCGTTGTGGCCGTCGCGCTCGTCGCCGGCGGCGCAGGCTATGCTGCCTGGAACGGATATCAGCAAGAGCAGGCTACCGCTGTCGCCGCCAGTGCGCACACGATGATGTCGGTGCAAATTGGCGTGCATGCCGCGGGCCTCGACTGCTCAACTGGCTCCAAGATTCCCGTGCAGGTGAGTGGCCAGGACTCCGACGGCTCTTCTGTGAGCGAAACGCTCTACGTTGACGAGCACGGTCGCGGCATCAAGCTGCTGCCCGGCGATTACACGTTCTCCATCGCCGCCTCCCCCATCGCGGCGGACGGCACCATCTACACCGTCCCGACCACCAAGGCCCAAGTTACGGTCAAGAGCGATGGGCAGGATTTGAGTTCCCAGGCCACCTTTAAGCTCAAGGTGCCTTCGGCCGACACGGTGACTGACGACCAGATCGATGCCGCCGCCAAGTATGCCGAAGAAGGCGGCGCGAGCTCTGCCGCCGCGGCAAAGATACTCCAGCAGGCGGCAATTACGCGCCGCGATGCCGCCGCCAACGCCGTAAGCGCAAGCGAGGCACAGTCCGCCCGCGACGCCGATGCTCGACATAAGGCAACGGACCTGTATCAGCTCGATATTCCCGTTGAGTGGTACGGCAAAGTCGCGACTTGGCAAAACGGCAGCACGCTGTGCATCTATCTTGCCGGCGACACGAACACGCCGCTTGTGACGCTTGTCACGGTGCGCGACGGCGAGAGCTTTACGCCCGATGAGGGCGACGCGGTTTTGGGTGCGGCAAACCTCGGCAACGGCTACACCGTCTACGCCAGCGGCCCCGTTTATCCGTATGTGGTGCCCCAGACCATCAACGGACGCACGCAAGACCCCGTGTCGACCTACCCCATGGACACTGCAGTTGAGCTTGTCGAGCTAACGACCGGCAACCGCTATACCTATAGCCAGATCAAGAACGTGCTGGTCGGCAAAGACGGCAACGCAGACTCCGCGACCAAACTCGAGACCGACTACCTCGCCCAGATTCTGATGCCGAGCATCAAGGCCCAGAACTAGCCGGGCGCATCACGGTGCTCCCCAACCGTAATGAAGGGGCCAGGAGGTCCTGGCCCCACAGATCCGTAGATGATTAGGCAAGGAGCCACTTCCATGCGGGCACAACGTGTACCGCACCGTGCTCGCATGGAATATCGGCCTGCTCATCCATGGTAACGATTGCCGACTCGCCAAGATCGAACTGGGCCATCGAGGCATCAAGCGCGGCAATTTCGCGCTCGCGCGTTTTCTCACTTGCTATATCCACACTCACCTGAATCAGGCTATAAGCCCGCATGAGAAGTGCGTCCCCAGCCACAAAGTCCACCTCATGGCTTTTGCTCTTCTCTTTGATCAGCAGGCGGCAGACCGATCCGACCCTCACCGCGGGAGTCCTTCTTCTTAGCGCGTTGAACACTGCGGTCTCGAGCCTCTGACCCTGGTCCAATGCCGATGCGGGAGAGAATGCTCCAAACATCGCAGGATCGACAGCGTAGACCTTAGACGCAGACCGCATGTTATTTGCCAGTGAACGCGTGAACTCCGGCACGGAGAACAGCAGGTAGGCATCCTCATAATACTCAAGTAAGTCGCTGAGCGAATTACGACTGACGGGTATCTGCCTGCTCTTGAACTCGTTGTACACTTTGTTCACCGACAGCTCTCGTCCCGAAGATGCCATACACCGCGTTAGGAACAGCGATGCCAGGCGAGGGTTCTTGACGTCGTAACGCTCAACGACGTCCATAGCGACCGTTCGCGAAGCATATTCCTGTAGCAGCTGAATCGCGTCTGCGGGCGTCTGCTCAAGCGTCGCGATGAATCCCCCTCGTTCAAGATATCCGATCAGATGATGTCGAAGCAGCGCTGCATCGCTTGGGGAAAAGGTCGCATCTGGCCCGAAAACGCTCCCCGTCTTATATCGAACGTATTCCGAAAAACTCAACGGAAAAAGCTCCCGTATAAGAGAACGACCCCTGAACTCGCTCTTAAGCTCTGAGGACAGCATCTTAGAAGAAGATCCCGTCACATAGACGGTCGCTTTCTCCGTATCGACTACACGCCGCAGAAACGCACCCCATTCGGGAATTTCCTGGATCTCGTCAAAGAAAATGTAAGCGCCCTCGGTTCGAGCAGCAGGATACAGCGCATAGAACGTGTCGAGCACGTCCGCCAGCAGCGATGACTCATACGGGCGCAAGCGCTCGTCCTCAAAATTAAAGTAAAGCATCCGGTCAAGCTCGACGCCCCGGCCCTGAAGCCGCTGCATCTCCTGATACAGGCGATACGTCTTTCCACAACGGCGGGCCCCCACAACCACATTTACGATGTTGTCGCGCTTTGGCTCCTGTGGGTTTCCCAGATCAAGGTCTCGCTCAAAGACCTGCGGAACCCCCTGCTGTTCAAAGTCCTTTATTTTCTGGGCGATCAAGTCGTTGAATGCCATGATTCTCCAATCTTGCTCTCTAGCTAATCAAAATTATACTGATTCTTGATTAATTAGAGAGCAAGATTGTGTGTAGCTTGATTAACACTTAAGCAAGTTTTTTCACTGTTATTGCTCCGAAGGATATCGAGTGGCTGAGAGGACAACCAAGCTCGAATGCGACTCCCTGGACAGTCGATTTGGGACGGGACTTTTTTGACTACCCCGTCCCAGAAAATCATCGCCAAATTAGCTACTTGATGCAACTAGCGCCAGGGGTCGGCTTCGAACATCGGCTCGCGCTCGGGGCGGCGATCGCTGTAGGGATCGTAACCGTCATCGTCCTCGTTCTCGGCACGGATGTAGGGATCGCGCGGCTTGGGCACCGGCTTAGGCACAGGCTTGGGTGCGGCGGGTGCGACATCGATCGCCGGCGTGTTCGTCTTGTTCTTGTCTATCATCTGCATATCTCCTTGCCATGTACTCATGCTCAACATCATCGATTGTCGCACGAAAAAAGGGCGGCGGACCCGATTGGATCCGCCGCCCTTGGCGTTTAGAGACGACTGGCAGATTTTAAGGCATGGCCCAAAATCTACTCGGCATCGGGAACCTCGTAGGTGGCCGCCGGCGTGTTGTCGCACACGACGGTAAAGCCGCCGTCCTTGTCGACATCGACCGTCACCTGATCACCCTCACGCACCGTGCCGTCAATGATAGCGGCGGCGATGGCGTCCACGACCTCGCGCTGAACCAGACGCTTGAGCGGACGGGCGCCGAAGACCGGGTCCAGGCCGCCCACGGCGAGCATCTGCTTGGCCGCCGGGGTGATGGCAAGCGTCATGCGCTCCTTGGCCAGACGCGCGCGGACGTCGGCGAGCTGGATGTCGACGATCTTCTCGATCTGCGCCATGCCGAGCGGATGGAACACCACGATATCGTCGATACGGTTGAGGAACTCGGGGCGGAAGGTCTGAGCCATGGCCGCGTCGACCTGATGGCGCATCTCCTCCTCGTCCTTGCCGGAAAGCTCGGCGATAGCCTTGGAGCCCACGTTAGACGTCATGATGATAATCGTGTTCTTGAAGGACACCTGGCGACCCTGGCCATCGGTCAGACGGCCGTCGTCGAGCACCTGCAGCAGCACGTTGAATACATCCGGATGGGCCTTCTCCATCTCGTCGAGCAAAATCACGGAGTACGGACGACGGCGCACGGCCTCGGTGAGCTGGCCGCCCTCGTCGTAGCCCACGTATCCCGGGGGCGCACCGATCAGACGCTGGACGCTGAACTTCTCCATGTACTCGGACATGTCGATACGCACGAGCGCACGCTCATCATCGAACAGGCACTCGGCAAGCGCCTTGGCGAGCTCGGTCTTGCCCACGCCGGTGGGGCCCAGGAAGAAGAAGCTGCCGATGGGCTTGTCCGGATCGGAGAGGCCCGCACGGCTGCGGCGCACGGCTGCGGCGACGGCGGAGACGGCCTCGTCCTGGCCGATGACGCGCTTATGCAGCTCACCCTCCAAGCCCTTCAGCTTGTCGAGCTCACCCTGCATCATCTTGGACACGGGCACGCCGGTCCAGGCACTCACGACCTCGGCGATCTCATCGGAGGTCACCTGCTCGTTGAGGCCCTCGCCGTCCTGCTGCTTTTGCGCCTCGAGCGCAGCCTCGGAATCCTGAATCTGCTGCTGCAGACCCGGAATCACGGAGTAGCGCAGCTCGGACGCACGGCCCAGGTCGCCGTTGCGCGTCGCGCGCTCCTCTTCGCTCTTGGCCTCGTCAAGCTGGCCCTTAAGCTCCTGCACGTGGTCGATGGCGTTCTTTTGGTTGAGCCAGCCGGCCTTTTGCACGTTGAGCTTTTCTTGGACCTCGGCGATCTCCTGACGCAGGGCCTCCAGACGCTCCTTGGAGGCGTCGTCGGTCTCCTTCATGAGCGCCTGTTCCTCGATCTGCAGCTGGGTGAGCTGACGCGTGGTGGCGTCGATCTCGACCGGCATGCTGTCGAGCTCCATGCGCAGGCGGCTTGCGGCCTCGTCGACCAGGTCGATGGCCTTGTCGGGCAGGAAGCGGTCGGCGATGTAGCGATCGGAGAGGTCGGCAGCTGCCACGAGCGCGCTATCGGTGATGTGCACGCCGTGGAAGATCTCGTACTTCTCCTTGAGGCCACGCAGAATCGAGATAGTGTCCTCGACGGTGGGCTCGCTCACCATCACGGTCTGGAAACGACGGGCGAGCGCCGCGTCCTTCTCGATGTACTTGCGGTATTCGTCAAGCGTAGTCGCGCCGATCGCATGCAGGTCACCACGGGCGAGCGCCGGCTTGAGGATGTTGCCGGCGTCCATGGAGCCCTCGGTGGCACCCGCGCCCACAATGGTGTGGAGCTCATCGATGAACAGGATGACCTTGCCCTCGGACTTCTGGACTTCCTTGAGTACGGCCTTCAAGCGGTCCTCGAACTCGCCACGGTACTTGGCGCCGGCGACCAGCGCGCTCATGTCGAGCTCGATGAGGTCGCGGTCGCGCAGGGTGCTCGGCACGTCGCCGGCCACGATACGCTGGGCGATGCCCTCGACGATGGCCGTCTTGCCGACGCCCGGCTCGCCTATGAGCACGGGGTTGTTCTTGGTGCGGCGGGACAGAACCTGAATAGTACGGCGGATCTCGTCGGTACGGCCGATGACCGGGTCGAGCTTGCCGGCGCGGGCTAGGTCGCAGATGTTGCGGCCGTACTGCTCCAGCGCCTCAAACTGGGTCTTGTCCTCGGCAGACGTCACGCGGTCATCGCCACGCAGCTCCTCGTAGACCTGCTCGATGCGCTCCTTGGTTACGCCGGCGTCGCGCAGCACGCGGCCCGCCTCGCCCTTGTCCTCGGCAAGTGCCATCAGCAGATGCTCGGTCACCACAAAGCTGTCGCCCATTTTGGTGGCCTTCTTCTCGGCCTTCTCGATGACGCGGACGAGCTCATTGGAAAGACCCATCTGCTGGCCCTCGCCGGAAACCTTGGGCGCGTGGTCGATGGCATCCTGCGTGGAGCGTGCGAGCTGAGCCGGGTCGGCACCGATGCGCTCGATGATCACGGAGATATTGCGCTCGCCGGCACCGAGCAGGACAGACAGCAGGTGAATCGGCTCTACCGCGCCGGCCTGCGCATCGGCAGCCGTGCTCATGGCGGTTTGCAGCGCCTCGCGCGACGTCATTGCTAGCTTATCGATTCTCATGGAATCACCTCTCTTGGGGCGGCCGCCCTACGGGGCGGCTTCACGTTGTTCGAGAAGTATTGTTGCCAGCTTTGCGCGATCTTATACACAAATCTAAGTCTCTATATATAAGATTTTCTGAGTGATTGATGGATAGGGTACTGAGATGTCAGCCCGCCGCTGCCCAGGCGCACTACCGTCTCGATCTGTAACATCTAGCAGCCATTTTTGATCCTAGATGTTACAGATCGAAAGAAAATGACCAGCGGCGCCCGTTTTTCTCAATCTGTAACAGCTACTCGGCAAATTAGGGTCTAACTGTTACAGATCGAGACAAACGGAACCACCACAAAGGTGCCTGTCCCCTTTGTGGCGGTTTTCGACAAAAAGAAGCCGCCCCATTAACAGAGGCGGCATCAAACAAGTCTATTTATTAGCGTCCCTCAAGACCCAACGAGAACGTCGCAGTAGCCCCGGCCACACCTTTCCCTCGGGCGACCCTCGCGAAGCGCGTGAGCACGAGGGAAAGGTGTGGCCGGGGCGTACAGCAGAGTTACTCGGCAGCGGCCTTGAACTTGTTGTAGTTGATCAGGCAGCCAGCCTTGACGATGGCACGCTCCTCTGCCGTCATATCGGCAATGTAGAGCTCAATCTGCTCGACCGCACCATCGGCGCGCACCACGTAGGCGGCGATGCCCTTCAGGTCGCCATCGAGCGCGGCGCGGATACCCGGCACAAAGACGTAGTCGCCCACCTCAAAGCTGGGCTCGGCCTCCATCTGGAAGGGCACCATGCCCCAGTTCATCACGTTGGAGCGATAGCGCTTGGTGGCGTACTCGTGGACGATGTTGGCCAGGCCGCCAATTACGCGCTGGCAGCTCGCGGCCTGCTCGCGGGCAGAACCGTCACCGGGCTTCTTGGCATAGAGCATGGAGCCGTACTCAGTCGCCTTGGCATCGGCCGCGACACCCGCGCCGGTCAGCGCCTCAAACACGCTGGCAAGCTCGGCATCGAGTGCCGCCAGGTCGCCCGCTGCCTCGCCGGCAACGCGGCGCTTTTCCACCGCGTCGACCTCCTTGGAGCGGCCCACGTAGGCAGGGTCGCGACGGCTGAGCGTAAACTCGGCCAGACCCAGCGGGTTGGAGCGGAAGGAGCTCGTCTCGCCCGAGGGAATGAGCTCGTCGGTCGTAGTGACCGGGTCCATGATCTTGGAGCACACCTTGAGCAGGATATCGTCGCCGAGAGGCTCCATCGCGGGCCACGGCTTGATGTTGGGGCCCTCGACCAGCTCGTCGGCAGGCTCCGCCTTGCCAAAGCCCCAGTACACACGCTTCTTGTACGGCGCGTCGTCAAAGGTGTACTCGCAGGCCTCGTCCCAGGTCTCCTCGGGCAGGTCGGTCGCCGGCGTCAGGACGCCGCCGTTGGCAGCCGTCGCCGCAATGGAGCGGGCGTCCATCAGGGCCACGGCGCTCAGCTGACCGTTGCCCGGCTTGGAACCCTCGCGATTGGGGAAGTTGCGCGTGGTGTGGCGGATCGAAAGGCCGTTGTTGGCAGGCGTGTCGCCGGCGCCGAAGCACGGGCCGCAGAATGCCGTGCGCACAATCGCGCCGGCCTCCATAAGGTCGTAGATGTAGCCGCGGCGTGTAAGCTCGAGCGCCACGGGCTGGCTCGTGGGATAGACCGACAGCGAAAACTCGCCGCAGCCGGTGTTGGCGCCCTTAAGCACGCGGGCAGCCTGGACCACGGAGTCGTAGTTGCCGCCCGAGCAGCCGGCGATGACGCCCTGCTGCACGTGCAGCTTGCCGTCGACGATCTTGTCGAGCAGGCTAAAGTGCGTCTTACCCTCGCCGATCTTGGCGGCCTCGAGCTCGACCTCATGCAGGATGTCCTCGAGGTTCTCGTTGAGCTCGTCAATCTCAAAGCCGTTAGAAGGGTGGAACGGCAGCGCGATCATGGGCTTGATGCTCGACAGGTCGACCTCGACGCAGC
>CABSMS010000015.1 GCA_902478885.1 uncultured Collinsella sp.
ATGAGCGCTAGTCTCGTGGGCTCGGAGATGTGTATAAGAGACAGGGGTTACACCGGTCCGTACTACCTGTGCCGCGATCACGGCGGTCCGTGGCAGCGCGACGAGGAGCGTAACGCCCACCTGCCCGAGGACGAGGCCATGGAGCTCGCCCGCAAGTCCTTCGTCGCCGACATGGAGGCGGGCTTTGACCTGCTGATGGTCGACCCCACCAAGGACCCCTATCAGATCGGCAAGGTTATTCCGCTCGACGTGGTGCTTCGCCGCACGATCGATCTTATCGACTACCTTGAGCAGTACCGTCGCGAGCATAACCTGCCCGAGGTTGCCTATGAGGTCGGTACCGAGGAGACCAATGGCGGCTTGACCTCTACCGATAAGTACGAGGAGTTCATTTCTCAGCTGCAGCCCGAGCTCGAGAAGCGCGGCTGCCCCATGCCCACCTTTATCGTCGGCCAGACCGGTACGCTCACCCGTTGGACCGAGCAGGTCGGCCATTACAACTTCAAGAATGCCCGCGAGCTCGCCGACATGGCTAAGCGCTACGGCGTGGGCCTGAAGGAGCACAACGCCGACTATCTGGACGACGCGACGCTGCTCGAGCACATCCCGGCACACGTGACCGCCTCCAACGTTGCTCCGCAGTATGGCACCGAGGAGACCCGCGCCTACCTCAAGCTCTGCGCCACCGAGCAGATCCTGGTCGACAACGGTCTGTGCGATGACCCCTCCGACCTGTATCACACCCTGCTGGTCAAGGCTATCAAGACCGAGCGCTGGCGCAAGTGGATGACTGGCGACGACGTCAACCTGCAGGTCGACGACATTCTTGCCGACGATGAGCTCAGCCTGAAGATCCTGGATGTCTCCGGTCACTATGCGTTCAACGATCCCGAGGTCAAGGAGCAGGTCGAGAAGCTCTACCGCAACCTCGCCGCTCAGGACATCGACGGCAAGCGCTTTGTCATCGAGCACATCAAGCGCCCGATTAAGCAGTACGTCGTCGGTCTTAACCTCAAGGGCGTCACGACCCGTATCGAGGCCGCTCTTGCCGAGTAAGTAGCTTTTCCTACGCGACGCCGGGCCTGGGGCATGTCCCAGCCGCAGGCCCGGCACATAGGACAAAGGGACATCCCCTTTGTCCTATTTTTTGAGTTTTGGATTCCTTCGAAGGAGTTTGCACCATGAAGTTCTTTATCGATACCGCCAATCTGGACGAGATCGCCGAGGCCAAGAGCTGGGGCTGCCTGGCCGGTGTTACCACCAACCCGTCCCTGTACGCCAAGACCGGCGGCAAGCTTGCCGACTTTGAGCCGCATATGCTCAAGATTGCCGAGCTCTGCGAGGGCCTGCCCGTTTCCGCCGAGTCTACCGCTACCACTGCCGAGGGTATGATCGAGGAGGGCAAGCGCCTTGCCGCCCTCGCCCCCAACATCGTGGTCAAGCTTCCCGTGTGCGAGGCCGGCCTTGCCGCCTGCCGTGCGCTGGCCGATGCTGGCGTGCGCGTCAACATGACGCTCGTCTTCTCGCCGACGCAGGCCCTTATGGCCGCCAATGCCGGTGCTCGCTACATCAGCCCGTTTGTCGGTCGTTTCGATGACATCGCCGAGGACGGTATCTCGCAGCTCGACAACGTCGTGACCTGCATTAAGAACTACGACTGGACGGGCAAGAACGTCGACGACACCGTCGAGATCATCACCGCCTCGGTTCGTACGCCCAACCACGTGACCCAGGCCGCGCTACTCGGTGCCGATATTGCGACCGTGCCCATGGCCGCTCTCAAGAAGTGCCTGCATCATCCGCTGACCGACCAGGGCCTCGCCTCTTTTGAGGCTGACTGGCAGAAGGTCGTCGCTCAGGCTTAACGAGTGGATTGCCCCGGCATCGCGTCATCCGGTGCCGGGGTTGTTCTCAAGAGAGGAATTCGTATGACCAACCAGGAGCTGGCGAAGGTCGCCAATGAGGTCAGGAAGGGTGTCGTGACTGCGGTTCACGCGGCCAAGTCGGGACACCCGGGTGGATCGCTCGGTGCTGCCGACATCATGGCGTATCTGTACTTTGAGGAAATGAATATCGATCCTGCCGACCCTCACAAGGCCGATCGCGATCGCTTTGTGCTCTCCAAGGGTCACGCGGCGCCGGGCCTGTATTCGGTGTTGGCAAATCGCGGCTATTTTCCCGTCGAAGAGCTCGAGACGCTGCGTCATATTGGCAGCCGACTGCAGGGCCATCCCAACATGAACGACGCCCCTGGCATCGATATGTCCACCGGATCGCTCGGTCAGGGCATCTCCGCCGCGGTTGGAATGGCACTCGCCGCAAAGCACTGGGGTGACAGCTACCGCGTCTACACGTTGCTGGGCGACGGCGAGTGCGAGGAGGGCCAGGTGTGGGAGGCGGCCATGTTTGCCGGCAACCATGCGCTCGACAATCTTGTTGCCGTCGTCGACCACAACGGCTTGCAGATTGACGGCACGATCGATGAAGTTAACTCGGCCATGCCGCTCGCCGACAAGTTCCGCGCCTTTAAGTGGCATGTGATCGAGCTCGCCGACGGTAACGACATGGCGCAGATTGCCGCCGCCTTTGCCGAGGCCCGCAAAGTGAGCGACTCGCCCGTGGCCATTATCGCCGAGACGGTGAAGGGCAAGGGCGTCTCCTTTATGGAAAACCAGGTGGGCTGGCACGGCAAGGCGCCCAACGATGAACAGTTTGAGCAGGCCATGGCCGAGCTCGCAGCGGCAGGGGAGGAGCTCTAATGGCAGACGTCAAGAAAGTCGCCACGCGCGTTAGCTATGGCGAGGCACTTGTCGAGCTGGGCAATGAGCGCGATGACTTTGTGGTTCTCGATGCCGACCTGGCCGCCGCCACGCAGACCGGTAAGTTTAAGGCTGCGCACCCTGAGCGCTTCTACGACGCCGGCATTGCCGAGAGCAACCTGATGGGGCTCGCCGCCGGCATCGCGACCACGGGCCACGTCGCCTTTGCGAGCACCTTTGCGATGTTTGCCGCCGGTCGCGCGTACGAACAAGTGCGTAATTCCATTGGCTATCCGCACCTCAACGTCAAAATCGGTGCCACGCATGCGGGTATCTCGGTCGGTGAAGACGGCGCCACGCATCAGTGCTGCGAGGACATCGCGCTCATGCGCACGATCCCGGGTATGACGGTAATCGTTCCCGCCGATGACATCGAGGCTCGCGCTTGCGTGCGCGCCGCCTATGAGTTTGAGGGCCCGGTTTACATGCGCTTCGGCCGCCTGGCAACACCGGTCATCAACGACTGCGAGGACTATGAGTTCAAGATTGGTCGCGGCGTGGTCGTGCGCGAGGGGTCCGATGTGACCATCATCGCTTGTGGCCTTATGGTCGCTGAGGCGCTTGAGGCTGCCGAGGCGCTCGCTGCCGATGGTATCGATGCCGAGGTCATCAATATGCACACGATCAAGCCGCTTGATGAGCGCCTGGTGGTTGCCAGCGCCAAGAAGACTGGTCGTGTGGTCACTGCCGAGGAGCATTCGATTATCGGTGGTCTTGGCGAGGCCGTGGCCTCGGTGCTCGCGGAGCAGCATCCGGTGCCGATGCGTCGCGTCGGCGTGCGCGATGTGTATGGCGAGTCCGGCCCTGCGGTCGATTTGCTGCACAAGTACGGTTTGGACGCCGACGGCATCGAAGCTGCGGTCAGGTCCGTGTTGTAAGGAAGGTTTCCATGGGATTTGTATCTGCCAACCAAGTGACAATCGGGTATACCGCCGCCTCGCGCGAGGACGCCCTGCATTATTTGTCCGAGCAGGCCATCGAGCTCGGCTTTGCCGATGACGCATCTGCCGTAGAGGCCGCCTTCATTGCTCGCGAGAACGAGGCCGAGACCGGCCTTGTCGCCGGTTTTGCCGTTCCGCATGCCAAAAGCGACGCGATCCACACGCCGGGCGTTGCCGTGCTTAAACTGACCGAACCCGTTGAATGGCCGAGCTTCGATGGGGTGCCCGTCGATGTTGCGCTCGCGCTGTACGTGCCCGCCGGCGAGGCCGGAACTACGCACCTGCGTCTGCTCTCCAAGGCTGCCGTGATGCTGATGGACGCCGGCTTCCGTGACAAGGTGCGCGCGAGCACCGATCCCGTTGAGATTGCGGAGCTCATCAATAGCGGACTCGAAGACTAGAACGGTCATCCCGTTCAATCAATTGATCCTTCTCCAAGGAAAAGGGCCGCGACGCCGTATGGGTGTCACGGCCCTATTTGCGTTTCCCCAGGTAAAACCTGCCAAAATAAACCTGTCCCTTATTGGCAGGTTACTGATTCATGGCACCGTGAATGTAGGGGGTGACCTCGGGGGAGATATGGCCGCAGCCCAGCTCGCGCAGCGCGGACTCGATAGCGGCGGGCAGCGGGGTCTTGCCCTTGTCGTCGACGGCGGCACCGCCGAGGGCGGCGATCTTGGCGACATCTGCGGGTGCGGCCTCGATATGCATGCAGCCGCCGACCAGGCGTGCGCGGACCTGAGCTAAGTCAAGATCGTGCAGGTAATCCTCGCAGGCGCGGATTAAATCGACCTTCTCGCGCGTAAGCTCCTCGCCCGTGGGGACGCGCGTGGCAAGGCAGGCTCCCGCCGGCAGGTTCCAAACGGGATAGCCCCATGCGCGCAGCAGCTCGCGCTCTTCGTCCTTGGTAAAGCCGACCTCCATAAGGGGTGAGCGTACGCCGAGCTCTTCTGCCGCACGCATGCCGGGGCGGTAGTCACCGCGATCGCTTGCATTGCTGCCATCGATGACGGTGGGAAAGCCGAGCGACTTGGCGTGGTTGACGATGGCGGTAAAGCCAGCGTGCTTGCAGTGGTAGCAGCGATTGGCATCGTTGCAGGCTACTTGGGGGAGCTGCAGCTGATCGACCGAAAGATTGAGCACGGGGAGCTTAAAATGCGCCCCTTCATTGGCTTGTCCATCAACGGACCGCTCAAACGAGGCCTGTTCGGGCGTGCCGATGAGCGGCGTGGTGAGATGGACGAGGAGGGTATTGGTAGGCATGATGCGGGCGCATACGGCGGCCAAAAAGCTGCTGTCGACGCCACCGGAAAACCCGATAGCCACGCGCCCGTATGCCAAAAGCAGCTGTTCGAGCGCCGATAGCTTGTCTTGAAGCTCCTCTGCGGGTGCCGTGGTGTCTAAAATCATGAAACGATCCTTACCATTGAGTACTCGGTCGAAAACTATAATCCTAATGCGTTACTTGCCATAAGTCTTCTATCTATGTAACGAAAGTGCAATATGCTATATACGTTATATACAAGTTTGTAAGTGCGGTAGAGTGGTAGTAACACAATCCGGTGAGGGGGCCGATATGATCAAGGCTGTTATTTTTGACATGGACGGAACGCTGGTCGACACCGAGCGTTTGGGGATTAAGGCCTGGAAGGCAGGCGCCGCTGAGCTGGGGCTCGCGATTGATGATGCGCTGATCCATCAGTTTATCGGTCGCACGCTGCCCGATGTCATGGACATCCTCGATAAGCATTACGGCAGCCACGAAACCACCGAGGCGGTCTATGTCCGCCACAAGGAGATTCGCGACGAGATGGTCAAGACCGAACTGGAACTTAAGGCCGGCGCCGCCGAGTGCCTAGACGAGCTGCTGGCTGCGGGCTATCACGTGGGTCTAGCGACGTCGTCGCGCCTCGTTACGGCCGAGCGCAACCTTAAGATGGTTGGCCTCTTTGACAAGTTTGAAACGGTAACGTGTGGCGAGGACGTCGTGCACGGCAAGCCCGATCCCGAGATGTATCTGCTCGCCTGCGAGCGCGCGGGCTTTGCTCCCGAGGAATGTGCCGTGGTCGAGGATTCGCGCAACGGTTGCGTCTCGGGCATTACGGCTGGCTGCCATGTCTTTGCCGTCCCCGATATCGTGCCGCTGCCGCAGGACGTGGTGGATGGCTGCGAGGCCGTGCTCGATACGTTGTTCGACCTGGCGGCGGCAATCAAGGCTGTGCGCTAGAAAATTGCGGCGTTAAAACGAGCGATTGCTCACGTTTGCGCTTAAGCAAAAGGGACCCGGCAATGGTCGGGCCCCTTTTGCTTAAGCGGCGACTTAGCATACTCGCGGGCGTGCTATAGATACGCACCGAGGTTGATGGCCGTGGCGTCGGTCTGGCTGCTTGCCTGGGTGCTGGCGCGTTCCAGCAGGAACGGCCGCACGAGTTCTTGGCGGTTGATGTCCTCGATGGCCGTGACCGCGGTGACGGTGCGCGCGGCAGAGCTGATGTGGATATGCTTGGTCTTTGTCGGGACCTTGTTCTCGATTTGCTCCATGAGCAATTGAACGCCCTTGCGGCCAATCTCGTAGCCCGGGGGCGCTACCGTAGTGAGCGGGACCGATCCGCTCCAAGCGAGCGGGTTGCCATCGCATCCGGCCACGCGAACCTGCTCGGGGACGGAGATGCCTTTGTCGACCAATGCCGAGATAACGCCCGAGGCCAGCACGTCGGTCAGGCCGACGACAAAATCGGGGCGTTCGTCGGCAGGGCGCCCGGCAATCTGAGCACCAATACTGTAGCCGTCGGCTGCGGTATTCCACTCTCCGGCGTCAATGACTTCAATTTTGATATCGGGGTGCAGGGCGAGCGCCTTATGAATGCCAAGGACGCGCAGGGTGAGTTGCATAAATGCTGCTCGGCCGACGACGACAATATGGTGCGCGCCGCGGGCGATGGCAAGTTCGGCAATGATGCGACCCTGGGCCTCATTGTCGGCCGCTACGTAGTAGCCGGGCTCGGAGCAATGGATGTCCAGATGGACGATCGGCACGGGCATCTTGGTCATGGCGGGGTGCCAGTCGGGGGATGCCATGGGCTGAACCATGACGCCGGACATCTGGGTGCCCATAAAGTAGCGCAGGTAATGGTCCTCGAGAATATCGTCGTTATCGGCGTTGGCGATGAGCAAGTCGTAGCCGTGCTTGCGGGCCTCGTTGTGGGCGCCGCTGGCGATTTGGAGCGAAAAGCCGTGATCGAGACGGGGGAGCACCAGGCCAAAGGACTTGGTGGCGCCGCCTGCGAGCTGACGGGCGCTTTGGTTGGGCAGGTAGCCAAGGCGATTGATGGTCTCGTTGATGAGCTTGAGGGTCTCGGGGCGTAGCTTTTCGGGGTGGTTGAGCGCGTTGGAAACCGTGCCCAACGAAACCCCGGCCTCGCGCGCGACGTCGCTGATTTTTACCTTTGCCATAGCGGCCCCTTTGATGCGTTTCAAGTACAAGCCAGATTGTAGCATCCCAAACCTTCCAAAAAGGGACAGGTTTATTTTGGCAGGTTTTATCTGGGGAAACGCTGTTGCCAGCGCGACCACCACGAAGGGGGCAGGTACCTTTGTGGTGGTTTGGACCGGCTGGACGTGTGTGCATCGGGTGGTATCTAAGTTGATATACCACTTCTGGTATATCAGCTTGCGCTTGCGTGAGTACAATACTCGAACGTTATACGTCTCAGCGCCTCCCGTGCGTGGACGTCTTGCAGTCACGCGAACGAAGGGATTTATCCTATGTGCGGAATTGTCGGCTACACCGGCTCTGATATTGCAAAGAACATCCTGGTCACGGGCCTCAAGCGTATGGAGTATCGCGGCTATGACTCCTCGGGCGTCGCGCTCGAGGTGGGCGAGGGCGCCGCGGCGCACCTCGACGTCATCCGCCGCGTGGGCAAGGTCGCGGGCCTGGAGAGCGAGCTTTCCAACATCGACAGCGACGCTACCTGCGGTATCGGCCACACCCGTTGGGCCACCCACGGCAAGCCCTCCGTCGTTAACGCTCACCCCCACACCAGCTGCGACGGTCGTATCGCCATCGTCCACAACGGCATCATCGAGAACTTCGCCGAGCTGCGCGAAGAGCTGGAGGGTCGCGGCCACCACTTTAAGAGCGAGACCGATACCGAGGTCTTCGCGCATCTGATCGAAGAGGCTTATGCCGAGACGCACGACCTGATGGCCTCCGTGCGCGAGGCTTGCGCCCACGTGGTCGGTGCCTATGGTCTGGCCGCCGTGTGCGCTGACGAGCCTGGCGTGATCGCCGTGGCCCGCAAGGATTCCCCGATCGTGGTCGGCGCGGGCGAGACCGGCGCCTATGTCGCCTCCGATGTCATCGCGCTCATCGACGCCACCCGCGATGTCGTGGTGCTCGAGGACGGTCAGTTTGCCAAGCTCACGCCCGCAGGCGTCGAGTACACCGACGAGGCCGGCAACGTTATCGAGCCCAAGGTCACCCACATCGACTGGGACCTGGACATGGCAGAAAAGGGCGGTTATCCCGACTTTATGCTCAAGGAGATTCACGAGCAGCCGCGCGTCGTGCGCGACACGCTGGTCGGTCGTATGACGCCGGCCGGCGAGCTCGACATCGACGAGCTGGGCCTTTCGCTCGAGGAGCTCAACGACATCGACCGCGTCTACGTGATCGCTTGCGGCACCAGCTATCACGCTGGCCTCATTGCCAAGAATCTCATTGAGGGCTGGGCTCGCATCCCCACCGAGGTGGAGGCGGCCAGCGAGTTTCGTTATCGCAATCCCATCATCACGCCGACGACGCTTGTCGTTGCCGTGTCCCAGTCGGGCGAGACGGCCGATACCCTTGCCGCCATTCGCGACGCGCGCATCAAGGGTGCCAAGGTCTTCGGCATCACCAACGTGGTGGGCAGCCCCGTGGCGCGTGAGAGCGACGGCGTCATCTACACCAAGGCCAACAAGGAGATCGCGGTCGCCTCGACCAAGAGCTTCATCGGCCAGGTCGTGAGCCTTACACTTTTGGCCCTGCTGCTGGCGCAGGTCAAGTACCGCTTGACCACCAAGCAGGCGCGCATGCTGTTCCGCGAGCTTTCCGATACGGCCGAGCAGATCCAGTGGATTTTGGATACCCAAACCGAGGCCGTTCATGAGGCTGCCCTGCTGTGCAAGGACGCGCAGTCGGCGCTGTTCGTGGGCCGTGGCATGGGTGCCGCTATTTCCTACGAGGGCGCGCTCAAGCTCAAGGAGGTCAGCTACCTGCACGCCGAGGCATATGCCGCCGGTGAGATGAAGCATGGCCCCATTGCCCTGATCGACCCGGGCTTCCCTGTCATCGCCGTGGCCACCAAGAGTGCCACCTACGACAAGACCGTGTCGAACCTTATGGAGTGCAAGGCGCGCGGCGCCAAGGTCATCGTCGTTGCCACCGAGGGCGACGAGGAGATCAACAAGATCGCCGACTGCATCATCCGCGTGCCGGCAGTCCGCGACGTGTTCAGCCCCATTACGGCGAGCGTTCCACTGCAGCTGCTCGCCCGCGAGGTCGCCATCCTGCGCGGCTGCGACGTCGACCAGCCCCGAAACCTCGCCAAGAGCGTGACCGTGGAATAACTAATATTCCGCCGTCCTAGCGACTAAGGCCTGGCTCCGCATCAAGACGGAGCCGGGCCTTGTTGCATTTGCCCAGATAAAACCTGCCAAAATAAACCTGTCCCTTTTTGGCAGGTTAGCGGAGCTTGCTGGTCTCGAAGTACTCGGGGAACTGGTCCAGAACCTCGGTTTGATTGCGGAACATCATGTGCAGGTGCTTGCTGACCAAAAAGCTCGCTTCGATGGGGTCGCGACCGGCGATAGCGCGGCGAATCTGCTTGTGCTCGTTCACGATGTCCTGATTGTCGAGAACCTGCGTGGCGGCGCGCAGCCAGCGGAAGCGCTCCAGGTCGGCATTGGTCTCTTCGAGCCACGACCACACGGTGCTGCGACATGCGATGCTAAAAATCATGTGATGCATGAGGTTGTCGCTCAAAAAGAAGCCGATGCGATCCTCTTCGGCCATGGCCTTTTCCTGCAGCGCGATGGCGCGGTCGAGCTGCTCGATACCGGCCGACGTGGCGCGCGCACAACACTCCACGATCACCTGCTTTTCCAGATGTTCGCGGATGTAACAGGCGCTCTCGGCAAGGGTGAGGTTGATGGGTGAGACGTAGGTGCCGCTCTGGGGCACGGTGCGCACCAGGCCTTCCTGCGCCAAGCGAACCAAAGCCTCGCGCACGGGCGTGCGACCCATGTCCAGGTCATCGCAAAGTTGCTTGACGCCCAGCTTTTCGCCCGGCTTGTAGTCCAGATAGACGATTTTGCGTCGAATGGTGTGGTAGGACTGGTCCTGTAGGCTCGTTTCCTGCTCGCCGACGTGCATCGATTCTTCCATAGCGCCTCGCAACTGTTCTATCAAACTCATATGTCAGTTGTTAATTATGCCGCGAATCAACTCTCCGCGGTGGGTAATTCGGCTGTCGCCCGAGAACTATTGCGGCATCTTAGTCTGTGTTTGCGCAAGGCTGCGCTCAATGTTGCCGTATCATAAGCCGTCGCAAACGTGAAATAGAAAGAAGGAATCCCATATGCAACTGGCAAACATCGTACGCGAGCGCTGGAAAGGCGTTTTGTTCTGCCTGATCATCGCCATTCCCGCGACGTTGCTCGGCAAACAAATTGAGGTGGTCGGCGGTCCGGTATTTGCCATCCTCTTTGGCATGGTCCTGGCGCTCGTCTTTCCCAAGAATCGTCGCGAACAGCTCGCCGCCGGCGTTACCTATACGTCCAAAAAAGTCTTGCAGTACGCGGTTATCCTGCTTGGCTTTGGCATGAACCTCTCCCAGATTCTGTCCAAGGGCGCCCAGTCGCTACCGATTATCGTGGCAACAATCTCGACCTCGCTTGTCATCGCCTTTGTGCTCTGCCGCGTTATGAACGTGCCGGGCAAGATCGCGACGCTTGTAGGTGTGGGTTCGTCGATTTGCGGCGGTTCTGCCATCGCCGCGACCGCACCCGTCATCGATGCCGACGATCGCGAGATTGCCCAGGCTATTTCGGTCATCTTCCTGTTTAACGTTATCGCGGCGCTCGTGTTTCCGACGCTCGGCGGCATGCTCGGGCTGACCAATGAGGGCTTTGGCCTGTTTGCCGGCACCGCCATCAACGACACCTCGTCCGTAACGGCTGCGGCGAGCGCCTGGGACAGCATGCATCCCGGCGCCAATGTGCTCGAGAGCGCCACGGTGGTCAAGCTCACCAGGACGCTGGCCATTATCCCCATCACGTTGGTCCTCGCATGCTGGCAGATGCATCTGGCGCGCAAGGCCGGCGGCGACGCCAAAAGCACGTTCTCCCTCAAACGCGCGTTTCCCATGTTTGTGCTGTTCTTTGTGCTGGCGAGCGTAATCACCACGGTGCTTCAGCTTCCCGCGCCCATTACGGCGCCCATCAAGGAGCTATCGAAGTTCTTTATTGTGATGGCCATGGCGGCTATTGGTTTTAATACCGATATCGTCGAGCTGGTCAAAAAGGGCGGCAAGCCCATCGCGCTGGGCTTTTGCTGCTGGATTGGCATCGCGTGCATGAGTTTGGGAATGCAGCACGTGCTGGGAATCTGGTAGAGAAGTAGCTTATTTTCGTGCTGCGTGCTGGTGAGCGCATTCTCACGGTGGAGCGATAGGAGCTCTTGCGGGTATGGCTTGTCCGCAGGTTTATAAGTCCCGAAGAGCTCTTATCGCCCCGCCAGGATGGCGATGCGGGGCAACACCTATACTCGCAGGACGGCGCTTTCTGCCCTATAGTGTTTGGTGAGCAATATTGTTCAATTTTGAAACACTCGGTCGTGCGACCGTCGGCGGCTGCATGTCGCCGCGGACAGGGGCAAATCATGGATAGCGATGCCAAACTGAACATCTTGACCGATGCCCTAGCTGCCGCCGGGGCCTCGGCATTGGCAATCGATGCGCATGGGGACATCGCGATCTCGACCATGAATGACGCGGCGCTTGAGCGGGATGTGGCGGTTTTTGTCGCTGAGCGTCTCGACCGTATAGGAGACGGCGCGCGTCTGGTTATGGGGCGTGAGGGTACGCGCCTGAGCCTGACCGTTCGCCCCACCGACAAAGAGGGCGGGGGGCTTTGGGTCGTCGTGGTCCGCGAGGTGCGCGGCGCCGCGGCGCATGCGGGCATCGAGTGGCTCAACGCCGACGAGGTTGAGGCCCGCTACGAATCGAGCGCGTACGGCATCGTTGAGGGTGCCGCTGCGGTAGCTGCACCGGTTGCCGGGAGCTATGCGCGCGGGGTGCCCCTTATGCTCGAGGGCGAGCTGGGAGCGGGTCAGGTCGAGATCGCCAAGCGCCTCTATCTGGACGGTCCTTTTGCCGATCAGCCCTTTGTTTCCGTTGCGCTCGATGAGCTTACCGAGCGCGGTTGGCGCCACGTGCTCAAAAGCGCCGAATCGCCGTTGTTCCAAACAGGGCTGACCCTTTGCATTGAGGGCTGGAACGCGGTTGGCCCCCAGCGCCTCCGCGAGCTGGTCTCCACGATGGCCGACACCGCGTTGGCGACGCGCTGCCATGTGGTGCTGACGGCGAATGACATGCCGGGCGGCAGCGAAAGTGATCAAGCCGCCTTTGTGACCGAGCGCTTCGCCTGTGCGGTGAGCGTGGCGCCGGCAATCGCCGAGCAGGGAGCCGCGTCGACGAAGGTTGCGCGCTATTTGGAATATCTCGCTGATGCATTTGGGACGGCAACGCCCGCGCTGTCTGCCGCGGCGACGAAGACGCTCGATGCTTACCGCTGGCCGCGCAACTATCTGCAGCTCCGCGAGGTCTCGGAACGACTGTATATATTGGTGGGGGCGGGCACGGTGGACCGCGCTGTGGCGGAGGAAGTGCTCGCCCAAGAGGACGTGATTAAGACCGCAACCTTTGGCGCCCCGACGCTCGAAAGTGACCTGTATATCCTGCGACCGCTGGCCGATACCGAGCGAGATATCGCGCATCTGGTTGTAGACCATCTCCACGGCAACCGAACCCGTGCGGCGGAGGTGCTGGGCATAAGCCGTACAACTCTGTGGCGCTTGCTGAAGGACGATGACCGTTGAGCGAGGCGCCCGTGACCGCGCGCGACGCGTGTGCTACAGTCCAAAGCGTTATTGTTTCGATTTGGTTACGGCGTGCGAGGGCATATGGCTGAGACTTCAAAACCGAGCCGCAGAAGGCGGAGTGCCGCGCCGGTCAACCGACGCACGACATCGGTGACGTGGGGCAAACACGCCTCGGGGTTTGATGGCTCGTTCAAGCGCACTAAATACGGCTATCCTTCGGCAAGCGCCCGCTTGGCAATGCAGGCAGAGTCCTCGCTGTGGGGCCGCAAGCGCGTGGTGGGCTCAAAGCTCAAGCACGACGGAACGCTCGGCTACATCAGCCGCGGGGCGGCTCGCCGCAGCGGGCTCAATCCCGCCGGCTGGCATCGCTACGTGCCGATCGTGGCCGCCGTTGCAGTGATCGTCATCGCACTCGCTGCGCTTGGCTATGCCGGCGGTGGCGCCAACTTGGACGCAGTGTTTAAATCGCCCGAGCTCGCGCATGCAGGTACAGAAGTTGTCGAGGGCGCTCAGACCCAGACGGGCGTCGCGCCCCAGCGTGGTATCGTTGCGGCGGCCTCCACCATCGCCGATGCGCAAAAGGACGAAGATAAGCAAGGCGACGACGCCGAAACGGCCCAGACGAACGAAACGACGACAACGGCGACGTCAATATAAGTTGCGAGTGGGGTAGCTAAAATAGCCCCGTCCCAAATTAGCTACCCCTGCTGACGTTCCTGTACTATTTCACGTACACCACGTTGTTGCGGCGCGGCTTTGCCTCGGGTAGCGTGTCCTCGGCGTAGCCAAGAATGCAGTTACCGACACCGCGCAGGCTGCCGTCGGCGGGCAGGCCCCAGCTGGCCAGCAGCTCCAGGCCCTCGGGCGAGTCAAAGACCTCATGCGCGCGGTGGATCCAACACGAATCGACGCCCAGCGCATAGGCTGCGTTGAGCAGGTTGCCCATGGCGAGCGAGCCGTCTTCCAGGTACGTGGGCACGCTGCGGTCGACGAGCACCACCACAACGGTCTTGGCGCCGTAGAAGGGATCTCCCTCGTTGCCCATAACTTGGGCGTTGAGCTGCGAGAGGCGCTCGACGGTTGCGGGGTCGGTAACGGCGACGAACGTGACCGGCTGGCGTCCCATGCCACTCGGCGCGTACTGGCCGGCTTCGATAATGCGTGCGAGCTTCTCGGCCTCGACAGGGCGATCGCTGTATTTGCGGCAGCTGCGGCGGTGGATGAGTGCTTCGATGGTCTCCATGGGTCCTCCTGACGTTGGTTTCGATGCCTCGTTCTTACCCGCCGAACCAAAACCGTAATCGCGCAGTCGGCCCCAAACAATGCAAACTACCAAGTGGAAAAGTTGGTTTGCATAAAACTTCAGCCAGAATGTGATAAACCGGTGGGATGGTTAAACGTTTTATCCCGTCTACCCTGCGGTTTTTTACCACTTGCCTAAATGATGCGCGCATAAGCTCTGATAAAGGTTTTACTAAAGGAGCACCAACGTTTATCAACGCGCCATGGTGGCGCCGGGCCAGGAGGTAACATCATGTTCCAGGCTGGAGATGTCGTCGAGACCGACTTCGAAGGATTTCTGAAGCTGCTGCGTTCCAAGACGCGCGCTTTCGTGTCGATTAACGATCACGAGTACTACATCACGCACACCGATGGCTATTGGCGTGTCCAGGATTGCGAGGCCCTCAACGATAAGGGCCACTTTACTGACTGCTCCGAGCTGGTCAACACGGTCTGCGAGGTCGTCGAACTGCCGTGGATCTGCGGCAAGAGCCTGCACGACAGCTTCTCGGGCGCCACGGTCTACGAGGCCGTCGCTGCTTAACAGCCAACACTCGATATTCTCTCGCAACCGCCGGCGCCGCCCCCGCGCCGGCGGTCTTTTTTGGGCTTATAGGACAAAATGTGTGTCCACGTTGGGGGCATCGGCGCAGGTCGATGCCCCTTTTTCAGCCGTTTAAATTCCGTGCCCGCTTTTAACCGCTCGGACAGAATGTGTGTCCGGTTGCCTATCGTTCCCGCAGGTAGATAACCTTTTCCGGAACCGTTAAATATCCTTTCGGAAGAGGTGCCCATGAAGGCCGTTTATTGCCCTTACTGCGGCGGTCGGACCAAGCGCAACGGCAGGACTTCATCGGGGTCCCAGCGGTGGAGGTGCACGGCCTGCGGCGCGTCGACGACGGTAAGGTACGACGACACGGCGACAAGGCTGGACGAGTTCCTCGGGTGGCTCCTCTCCAAGGACTCCCGGGCGGCGATGCCGGGCGGCGGACGGTCCTTCAGGCGCAGGACGGCCGAGTTCTGGGAGGTCTGGCCCATGCCCGTCCCCGACGGCGAGCTGCACCGCGTGCTCTACGTCGACGGGATCTGGGTCGCGCGCGACCTCGTGGTGCTCATATGCTGCAGCGGCGAGAGGGTGGTCTCCTGGTACATGGCCAGGTCCGAGAACTCGAGGGCGTGGTCGGCCCTCATGTCGCCGATCCCGGCGCCCGAGGTGGTCGTCACCGACGGCGGGAGCGGGTTCGCCAAGGCCGTGCGCGAGACCTGGCCGCGCACCAGGGTCCAGAGGTGCACCTTCCACGCCTTCTCGCAGGTCAAGCGCTACACGACGACGCGGCCGAAGCTCCAGGCGGGGCGCGAGCTCTACCTCATCGCGCGCGACCTCATGGGCATCGAGACGCTGCACCAGGCCGAGCTCTGGGTCGAGCGCTACCTCGACTGGTGCGGGTTCTGGGCCGACTTCCTGGAGGACAGGACCGTGGTGGACGGCAGGAGGGTCTACACCCACGAGAGGCTGAGGCGGGCGCGCTCGTCGCTGTCGTCGCTGGTGTCGGCGGGGACGCTGTTCACCTACCTCGACCCCGCCCTGGCCAAGGCCGGCCCGCTGCCGTCGACCAACAACATGATCGAGGGAGGGGTGAACTCGCAGCTGAGGGCCGTCCTGCGCAACCACCGGGGGCTGACGTCGGTCAAGCGCGTGAAGGCGGTGTTCTGGTGGTGCCACGCGCACTCGGGGGACGCGAGGACGGCGCGCGAGAAGCTCGCCACGATGCCGACCGACGCGGACATCGACTTCCTGTTCAGCGTCTACTCCGCCTCGCCGTCGCGTGACGACGGAGGGCCGGAGTGGGGCGACAGGGCAGTGTGGGAGGACCTCCACCACAGGGACCCGTACCCGTTCTGGCTGGATTAATGGATGGAAACGGATGTTCTATCGGGACACACATTTTGTCCTATAAGCCCTTTTTTGTCGATATGCTTATGTAGAGCCGACCATAGACAACGAGCTTATTGACGATAGTCAAAACTCGGACTAATGTAGAGATATGAATTGGTCAAAACTCGGACTATCGAATGGCGGGAGAGATGAATAGTACAGTTAGCCCGGTCGATTTCGACCGGATGCTCAACGGGCTTGATCGTATCTATTCGGAGTTCGCGCGCACTTGCGGTCTTTCGGACTGCGCCTACTGGATGCTCGTCGACACGAGTGCAGCGGGCGGAAGCGTTGCCGTGAGTCGGCTGACGAGTGAATGGTTCTACAGCAAACAGACCATCAATTCGGCGATTAAGACGCTTAGGGCGCGAGGGCTTGCGACGTTGGAGTTTGCCGAGGGCAGTCGTAAGAACAAGGTTGTGCGACTGACCGAAGAAGGCGTGCAGTTTGCCAAGCGCTACGCGTTGCCGGCGCAAAAAGGCGAGCAACAGGCATTCGAGGCGCTCGAGCCGTGGGAACAGCGCGAGATCATGCGCTTGGTCGGTAAGTTCTCCCACGTTCTGAACGAAGAGTGCGAGGCATTTAAACGGCAAGTGGTCGCCGAGAACGAGGCTGACGATAAGGGCGAGGGGGACACATGCGACTCTTAATGAGGTTTATGAGGCCGTACCGCGGTCTGATTGCGGTGACGCTGTTTGCGGTGCTGATAGATAACGTCGGTACGCTGTTGGTTCCCACGATGCTGGCGAATATGGTCAACACCGGTATTACCACGGGCGATGTCGACTATATTTTACGCAACGGCCTGTACATGCTTATCGCGACCGGCATGGCCAGCGGCGGCACGGTGCTGGGCTGCTATCTTTCGGCGCGCCTGGCCGCCAACGTGGCCTGCGATATCCGCAATGCCGTGTACGACAAGTCGCTCGAGCTGTCCGCCAGCGACTTTGAGCGCTTTGGCACGGGTTCGATGATCACACGCTCGCTCAACGACATCAACGTGATTCAGCAAGCTGTCCTTCAGACGATTCAGTTGGTGCTGCCGGTGCCGTTCTTGGCCGTGGCAGGCATCATTTTTGCTTGGTTCATCGATCCCGCCATGGGCACGCTGCTGGGCGTGGTGGTTGCGATCGTGCTGGTGGCGGCGGTCTTTACGGTGGCTAACGCCGCGCCGATCTTTATGCGCCTGCAGAGCTTTATCGACCGCATGAACGTGGTGCTGCGCGAGAACATCGTGGGCGTGCGCGTCATCCGCGCATTTAACAAGGAGCGCCACGAGGAGCGGCGCCTGGACGAGGTGTTTAGCGATTACGCGGCCAACGCCATCAAGGTCAACCACCTGTTTGTGGGTCTCGACAGCTCCAGCTTCTTTTTGATGAACATCGCCGAGGTGGCGGTGCTGTGGGTGGGCGGCAACCGCGTGGGCGTCCACGCCATGCAAATCGGCAGCATCTCGGCCGTGCTGGAGTACGCGATCTTGATCCTGTTCTTTGTGATGATGGCGCAGATGGTGATTCTGACGCTTCCGCGCGCCGCGGCGTGCCTCAACCGCGCGCAACAGGTGCTCGAAATCGAGCCGAGCATCGTGGACGGCAAGGCAACGCTGGGCGACGGGGCGCCTGAGTCCGCAGATGGTGCCGACGCGGTTGCCGTGTTCGACCATATGTCGTTCCGTTTTGACGATGCCGACGAGGACACCCTGTGTGACCTGAGCTTTGCCTGTCGCCGTGGCCAGACCACGGCGATTGTAGGCTCAACGGGCTCGGGCAAGTCAACGGTGGCCAAGCTCTTGTTGCGTTTCCACGATGCCACGAAGGGCGCCATTCGCCTGGATGGCATCGATCTGCGCGACCTTTCGCAAGGTGAGATTCGCGGGCATATCGCTTACGTGCCGCAGAAGGCGTGGCTGTTCTCGGGTACGGTGGCGAGCAACCTGCGCTTTGGCAACGAGGGCGCGACCGAGGCTGACATGCTCCATGCGCTGGAGGTTGCCCAGAGCACCTTTGTGCTCGATCAGCCCCAGGGGCTCGATACTCCGGTATCCCAGGGCGGCACGAACTTCTCGGGCGGTCAGCGCCAGCGCCTGGCGATCGCCCGCGCACTCATGAAGCATGCCGATCTATATATCTTCGATGACAGTTTTTCGGCCCTGGACTTTAAGACCGATGCCGCCCTGCGCCATGCGCTGCAGGACGAGACGCGCGATGCCGCGGTGCTCATCATCGCGCAACGTATCTCGACTATTTTGCATGCCGATCAGATCGTGGTGCTCAAAGACGGCGAGATCGTGGGCCTTGGCACGCACGACGAGCTCATGGAAACCTGCGAGGTGTACCGCGCTATCGCGGAATCGCAGATGAAGGGAGGTGAGTAGCATGACCGAGGAGCTCAAGAAGCAGGCCATCGCCGAGGATGCCGCGGTTGCAGAGACAGTTGAGGAGACGGGCGCCACACCCGGCCTGGACGAAGCCGCCAAGGCGGCGGAGCGCGAGGCTCGCCGCCAGGCACTCTACGAGGAAAACGAGCGCGCCGAGGACGAGCGCGCCCGCGCCGAGGCGGAACGCATGCGCGACGTTGACGACGAGGACGAGGACGAGACGCCCCGCGACACCTGGGCGACGGTGCGCCGCCTGTGGAGCGAAGCCGCCGGCGACCATTGGCGCTTCTATATCGTGTTCGCGAGCATCGTGTTCTATGTCATCTTTAACACCGCGGCGCCGGCTTACAGCGCCCGCGTGATCGATGAGCTGTGGGGGCACATGAAGCTGGCGTTTGCCAACAACACTACCTTCAGCATTACCTGGGAGAATTGCGGCAGGACCATCTTCATCTACTTTATGATCTGGACCGCCGCCGCCTCGTTCTACGCACTCCAGAGCTTTTTGATGTCGAGCGTTGCCGAGCGCCTCAACCTGCGCCTACGCAACCGCATCGCACAAAAGCTCAACCGTCTGCCGCTTGCCTACTTTGACGCGCATCGTCCCGGCGAGGTCGTCAGCCGTGCGACCAACGACTTGGACAAGATGTCCGAGAGCATGCAGCGCGGCTTGCTGCAGCTTCTGGTGTCAATCGGTACCGTGGTGGGCGCCGTGAGCGTGATGTTCGTGTTTAGCGTGCCGCTCACGCTTGTATTTTTGTTCTTTACGGCGCTTTCGCTGCTGGTGACGAAGGTCGTTTCGCGCCGCACGCACGATGTGACGGGCGAGCGCCAGGAGTGGGTGTCCAAGATTACGAGCGCGGTCGAGGAAGGCTACTCGGGCCGTCTGGTAATCCGTGCGTTTAACCGCGAGCGCCAGAGCTCTGCCGAGGTGCACGAGGCTTCGAAGGAGCTGGCGCGCGTGAGCACCAAGGCCGACTTTATGATTAACGCCGTCGGTCCCGCAGTGCGCTTTATCGGCCGCTTGGCGCAAATCGTGATTGCGCTTGTGGGCTGCAGTATGTTGGTTGCCGGGCATATGACCGTCGGCGTGTTCCAGGCGTTCTTCCAGTTTATCTACGAGGCATCCGAGCCCATGACGCAGCTGTCGTTTACCTTTAACTCGCTGCAGAGCGCGCTGGCGAGCGCCGAGCGCGTGTTCGACCTGCTCGACGAGCCCGAGATGGAAGCCGATCCGTTGCCGGCGGCCGCCGCCAAGCTGCCGGGCAAGGTGGAGGGCCGTGTTGCCTTTGAACACGTGCGTTTTGGCTATGCGCCCGACAAGCTGCTTATGCGCGACGTGTCGTTCACCGCCGAGCCGGGCCAGAAGATCGCCGTGGTGGGAACCACGGGCGCGGGCAAGACCACGCTCATCAACCTGCTCATGCGCTTCTACGAGATTGACGGCGGGCGTATTACGCTCGACGGCGTGGATACGAGCCGCATGGATCGCGGCGAGCTGCGGCAGCAGTTTGGCATGGTGCTGCAGGACGCCTGGCTGTTCGATGGCACGATTGCCGAAAACATCGCATATGGCTGCCCTGAGGCAACGCGCGAGGAGGTCGTGGCCGCCGCCCGTGCCGCGCAGGTCGATTTCTTTGTGCGCACCATGCCACAGGGCTACGACACGCACGTGGCTAACGATGCCGAGAGCATCAGCCAAGGTCAGCGCCAGCTGCTGACCATCGCGCGCGTACTGCTCAACAACCCGGCGATTCTCATCTTGGACGAGGCGACGTCGAGCGTGGACACGCGTACCGAGCTTGCCATCGGCCGTGCCATGGATGCGCTTATGCGCGGGCGCACGAGCTTTGTGATCGCGCATCGCCTGTCGACAATTGTGGATGCCGACCTGATCTTGGTCATGGATCATGGCAACATTATCGAGCAGGGTACGCACAAGGAGCTGCTGGCTGCCGAGGGCGCTTACGCCGACCTCTATCTGAGCCAGTTCGCATAATTTGACAAAGGGGCAGCCCCTTTGTCACATCACAAATAAGGCGCGCCGGGGATGAATTCCCTGGCGCGCCTTTGCGTTGACGTCAATGTTGTCGGTAGCCATCCGCTTCTAGCGTTCGTCCATGAGCTTCGTGACGAGGGCTTTGAGCTCGGCCACCTCTCGCTCGAGTTCCTTGACGCGGCGGGCATTCTCGGTGATGCCTTGGCGGTTGAGCGCGGACTGCTCGGCGGCGTCATCGGGCATGTACTCGCGATGCTGCTTGGCATCGAAGCTCTCCTCGAACACGCGGCAGCCGTTGCGCTTGATGATGCGGCCTGGCACGCCCACGACGGTGCAGTTGTCGGGCACGTCCTTAACGACAACCGAATTGCCGCCGATCTTGACGTTGTTGCCGATGCGAATGTTGCCGAGCACCTTGGCGCCCGTGCCCACGGTGACGTTGTTGCCCAGGGTGGGGTGGCGCTTGCCGGTTTCGTTGCCGGTGCCGCCGAGCGTAACGCCCTGGTAGAGCACGCAGTTGTCGCCCACGATGGTGGTTTCGCCGATGACGACGCCCATGGCGTGGTCGATAAAGAAATGCTTGCCGATCTGTGCAGCGGGATGAATCTCGACGCCGGTGATGTGGCGGGTGATTTGCGAGAGCACACGGGCGAGCGAGCGATGTCCATGCTCCCACAGCCAGTGCTCGGGCACATGGTTCCACTTGGCATGCAGGCCGGGGTAGGACAGGAAGATGACCAGACCGTTTTGCGCAGCGGGGTCTTGCGCCTGGACGGTTTTGATGTCCTCGCGAATGGTATTGATAAAGCTCACCGGCCGCCCTCCCTTAGCGCCATGGCAATGCGATTCAATAAAGTATAGCGATTCGCTAGGGATTAGGAAGGACAATCTTGGCGGCATTGCGCGACAGGTGTCAGTTATGCAAACTTGCTGGTAATGAAGTAAGACTTTTGAGGGGTTTGACCCGTGCTCGTGCCGCAACCGTATACTGGTCAACTTGGACGTGTCCGCGCCCACAACTGAGAGGTTTTACTTCATGGGTTTCATCAATTTCATTGCCGAGCTGCTTAAGGATCCGCGCACCGCGATCGCCAGTTGGATTGCCGCCGGCCCGCTTATGGCCTACGGCTGCGTGTTCCTGATCATCTTCATCGAGACGGGCGTGGTATTCTTCCCGTTCCTTCCCGGCGATTCGCTGCTGTTCGCCTCGGGTTTCTTTGCCCATAACGGCGGCTTTAACATCGTGGCTCTGTTGGCCGTCGCATGGTCTGCTGCCATCTTGGGCGATCAGTGCAACTTTATGATTGGCCATTTCTTTGGCAAAAAGATTATCGCTTCGGGCAAGGTGAAGGCCATGACGCCCGAGCGCATCAAAAAGTCCGAGGACTTCTTGGACAAGTGGGGTCACCTGGCCATCTTCCTGGGTCGCTTCTTCCCGTTTATCCGCACCTTTGTGCCCTTTATCGCCGGCATGGGCGGCATGCACTGGCGCAACTTCGTTATCTTTAACGTGCTGGGCGGCATTACCTGGTCGACGGTCTTTACGCTGCTGGGCTACTTCTTTGGCGGCATTCCCTTTGTGCAGGAGCACTTTGAGCTGCTGATTATCGGCATCGTCGCCGTGTCGATCATTCCGACCGTGGTCGGCTTGGTTAAGGCTAAGCTGGGCAAAAAGAACGCATAGCTCGAGGCAGCGCACAAACTGTGTCGTTGAGGCCCGCCACTGCTTACGGTGGCAGGCCTCTTTAGCTTCGGTTGAATGAAAATACTTTACTTAGTTAAAGAAAAGCGTTTTATCAGGCGTGTGCGGGGAGTACAATCTCGTGCATGCGAATCGACGTGCCATGGGCTTTGGTGTTGTCCGCGTGTCCCGTCCGGCTCTACGCTCCGGGCGTGCGACGTTGCGACGCGGTCGGCCTCGGTCCTTGCGTGCGAGTTCGCGAGTATGCAACTGTGTATGTAAGGAGCGACACATGACTGTCGAGAAGAAGGATATCGATTGGGGTAGCCTCGGCTTTGGCTACATGAAGACCGATTACAGCTACGAGGCCCATTGGAAGGATGGCGAGTGGGACGAGGGCGGCCTGACCACCGACCACACCCTGCATGTCTCCGAGTGCGGTGGCATCTTCCATTACTGCCAGGAGGTCTTTGAGGGCCTGAAAGCCTACACCGCCGAGGACGGCAGCATCGTCTGCTTCCGTCCCGATATGAACGCCGAGCGTATGTACAACTCTGCCCAGCGCCTCGAGATGCCCCCGTTCCCCAAGGACAAGTTTGTTGAGGCCGTCAAGCAGGTTGTTTCTGCCAACGCCGCCTGGGTTCCGCCCTTCGGCTCCGGTGCGACCCTGTACGTGCGCCCGTTTATGATCGGCTCCGGTGACGTTATTGGCGTGGCTCCCGCTCCTGAGTACACGTTCCGCATTCTCGTGACTCCGGTCGGTCCGTACTTTAAGGGCGGCCTTAAGCCCGTTAAGCTGCGCGTTTCCGAGTACGACCGCGCGGCCCCGCATGGCACCGGCAACATCAAGGCCGGCCTGAACTACGCCATGTCCCTCAAGCCCACGATGGAAGCACACCGCGAGGGTTATGCCGAGAACCTGTATCTTGACTCCGAGTCCCGCACCTATGTCGAGGAGACCGGTGGCGCCAACGTCCTGTTCGTGAAGGAGGATGGCACCCTCGTCGTTCCTCAGTCGCACACCGACTCCATCCTGCCCTCCATCACCCGTCGTTCGCTCGTTCAGGTTGCCGAGGATCTGGGTATGACCGTCGACCAGCGTCCCGTCGAGTGGGCCGAGGTCAAGGCCGGTACCTTTGTGGAGTGCGGCCTGTGCGGCACCGCTGCCGTCATCTCCCCGGTGGGCGAGATCGACAACAAGGTCTATGGTGCCGATGAGACCGTGACCTTCCCGGCTGGCTACACCGAGATCGGCCCCGTGATGAAGAAGCTTCGCGAGACCCTGACTGGTATCCAGTCCGGTGCTGTCGAGGATAAGCACAACTGGGTTTACACCGTCGCGTAACCTGCCTTGTATGTCCGGCCCGAGGGCAACCTGCCTTTCCGGCGCGTCCTCGGACATGAAAGAACCTCCGCTGCGCACTTCGTGCGGCGGAGGTTCTTTCGTCCTGCGGAGTGCGCCGGAAAGGCAGGTTGCCCTCGGGCCTGCGTTACCTCGGTGCTGCCGTTACGGGCAATATAGATCTGAAGTAAAGATGGTGCGCGGCCTATTGGCCGCGCGTTGTGCGTGGGCGCGTTGTGCGTGGATAAGAAAAGGGCCCAAGGTTTGTGCCTTGGGCCCCAAAGGGTTGATGAGCTGGCTTAAGACTCGGCCGTGATTGTTAGAACTTGACGGTTGGTGCCTGGCGGGCGGCCTCGGCGGCCTCGAAGCCCTGGCGCTCCTTAAACTGGAAGATGCCGGCAAAGATAACGGCCGGGAACGTCTGGATGGCGTTGTTGTAGCTGAGCACGCAATCGTTGTAGCTCTGGCGCGCGTAGCTCACCTTGTTCTCGGTGTCCTCGAGCGTGGACTGGAGCTGCGTAAAGTTGGTATTTGCCTTAAGGTCGGGGTAGGCCTCGGCGACGGCAAAGAGCTGGCGCAGCGCACCGGTCAGCACGTTGTCCGCTTCCATCTTGGCCTCGGGGGTGGTGGCGCTCACGGCGGCGTTGCGCGCGTTGACTACGGCGGCGAGCGTGTCCTGCTCGTGCTTGGCGTAGCCCTTGACGGTCTCGACCAGGTTAGGGATCAGGTCGTTGCGGCGCTGCAGCTGCGTGTCGATGTTCTGCCAGGCATTATCGATGCGATTGCGCTTGGTGACCATGTTGTTGTAGATGCCGGCGATGGCGCTGGCGATCACAACGACAACAACGATACCGATGATGACGGGAAGCATGATGTCTCCGTTTCGAATGGCAGCGGCGTTTTGCGCCGGCTGCCGTTGGTGTAACGCTACTAGTATACCCGCAACCTTTGGCGATACCGAACTTTCCGGTAAGCGTTATGTTTCCGCCAAGGAGGGGGCGCCAACATGGAACGGGTGGTACAGGTGTAAGATATGCGACAAATTAAGGAATGCTGTCTACACCTTGAGGATGGCGATATGGATGGACCTTCGCATCAAGAAAACCTATCGTGCCCTGTTCGATGCTTTTACCGAGCTCTTGGAAGAGCATCGGTTTGAGGAGTTGACGGTTGCCATGCTTTGCGACCGGGCCCTGATTCGCCGCACGACGTTCTATAAGCATTTTCGTGATAAAAACGATTACTTTGCCTTCTATATCGATGAGCTTATGACGGGCTTGCCGCAAAACCGGACCGATGCAGCGGACGCGGAGCCGCTTGATGACGTACGGGCGCTTCGCCATGAGGTCTTTGACGATGCCATGAATATGATTCTGGCGCATGAGCAGCTCATGGATAACCTTTTGGCCAGCAGCATGTCGGGAATGCTGACCGGCATGATTTGCGACCGCATTGCGCGTTCCATCCGCGAGCGTGTGATGAGCTCGCTTGCCGAAGACGCCCTGGCGCCCGTTTCGCTCGAGACGACATCGGAGTTTATCGCCGGTGGCATTATTCGATTGTTCACAAATTGGTGGGAATCGGGCCACGATCTTGAGCGTCGACCCGAGATGGCCGACGTGGTCGATGCGCTGTTTGAGCGCACCATGACGCCGGTGAATCACTAAGGTGGCGGAGAGAGGGGGATTCGAACCCCCGGAACGCTCTCGCGCTCAACGGTTTTCAAGACCGCCGCATTCAACCGCTCTGCCATCTCTCCGTGAGTCGTAATGATAGCATCGTTTTGGATTTGCAACAGGGAAGGCGAACGATGACGAGCACCGGAATCGATGAGAAGTTCATGAGCGAGGCGCTGGCCGAGGCGCGCGCCGCCGCGGCGGTGGGCGAGGTGCCGATCGGTGCCGTAGTGGTGCGCGCAGGTGAGATCGTCGCGAGGGCGCATAATCGCCGCGAGCTCGACCAGGACCCTTCGGCGCATGCAGAGTTCGCGGCCCTGTGCGCTGTCGCTCGGTCGCTCGGTCGCTGGCGCCTTTCCGATTGCACGGTCTATGTAACGCTCGAGCCCTGCTGTATGTGCGCGGGGCTTATGGTTAACGCGCGCGTGGGACGTTGCGTGTATGGCGCGACCGATGCCAAGGCGGGTGCACTGGGCTCGCTGTACGACCTCAATGCCGATTCGCGCCTGAACCATCGGTTTAATGTGACCGCCGGCGTGCTGGCAGGCGAGTGCCGTGAAGTGCTGAGCAGCTATTTTAGTGGGCTGCGTGGCACCGAAGGTGCTGGCTGCGGTTGTGGGGCCGATCTTGAGGCGCATGCCGCTCATGCCGAGGCGCTCGCGTGTGTCGAAGATACTGCCGTTGAGGCGGTCGATTTTGGTGCCGCGTGCCGCCGGCCCCGCCGTGTGCTGCTGGCGATCGACTCCTTTAAGGGTAGCGTTTCGAGCGCACAGGCGGAGAAAGCCGTTGCCGAAGGCGTGCGCCGTGTGTGGCCCGATGCCGAGCTGGGCGCTTTGCCGCTGGCAGATGGTGGCGAGGGAACGCTCGACGCCATCGCCGTGCACGGCGGCGAGCTCTCGACCTGTGAGGTTGCAGGCCCTTTGGGCGATCGCTTGTCTGCCCGGATACTGGTGGACGACGAGCACGACTCGGCTGTAATTGAGATGGCCGAGGCGGTGGGTATTGGGTATTCGCCCTGCACGGAGTCGGCGGCGTTGGCGGCCACAACTTATGGCGTGGGCGAACTGATGCTTCGTGCGGTTCGCGCGGGTGCAAAGACGATCTATATTGGCTTGGGCGGCAGTGCCACCAACGACGGCGGCGCCGGCATGCTGCAGGCGCTGGGCGCGCATCTTGTCGATGAGTGTGGCTGCAATATCGTCCCCGGCCTGGCGGGCCTTGAACACGTGGCGGGTATCGATTTGGTACCAGCGCTTCGGGTACTGAATGGCGCGCGTGTCGTGGTGCTTTCCGATGTCGAGAATCCGCTCGTGGGGCGTCGAGGCGCACTGGCGGTGTTTGGCGGGCAGAAGGGCCTGCCGACGGATGATGCCGAGGCGCTGCGCAGGTACGACAGCTGGATGGTCGGCTATGGTCGCCTGCTCGATGCGGCGATTACCGGGGCGCGGGCTCAGGGGTTGTTGCGCGTGCCCGAGGGTGCACGGACATTTGGCTCGGTGCTCGGCGTGCCCGGTGCCGGTGCTGCCGGCGGCCTGGGTGCCGCGCTGCTGGCGCTCGGGGCGGAGCTGCGTTCGGGCGTGGAGACGGTGCTCGATCTGATTGGGTTTGACGAGCGCGTGCGCGATGTCGACCTGGTCATAACGGGCGAGGGCAATATGGACGAGCAATCCGCTGCCGGCAAGGCACCGGTGGGCGTGGCTCGTCGTGCGAAGCGATATGGCAAGCCGGTTGTTGCCGTCGTGGGCGGTCGTGCCGACAACCTGGATGCGGTGTATGGGCAGGGTGTCGACTTAGTTTCGCCGGTCTGTCGCAGGCCCATGCCCCTTGACCAAGCGCTCGACCCCCAGGAAGCCACAACCAACCTCATCTGCGCCGGCGAGTCAGCCGCACAAGCCTATGACCTCGCTCGCTTCTAAGGCCTATCTCCCTATAAGTTGCGGTGAAATACGGAGCGTTTTTGCCTTTAAGGGGCCAATTCAGTCCGTATTCCACCGCAACTTCGAGAATGGCCATTCGAGGTTGGCCGCCTTGTGCCTTGGGTCGGACCGTTTGCCACGAAACGTGGCCATCTACTACGTTAAACCGGCCACCCTCGACCATCCCGGATTTTGTGAAATTAAAACCGCAGGTAGAAAGCTTGCCGATTTTCGAAAAAGCCGGCTATGGTCGACCCCTGTGGCCTAAACGTAGTAGATGGGCCCTTTCTGCGGTGCGGCACCAAGCCGGTCATTTTGGGATGGGACTATTTTGACTACTCATTGGCTGCTCTGGCAATCGGGCTGCAAAAGTAGTCAAAAAAGCTCCGTCCCAAATTAGCTACCTTGCTCTGGCGGGCGGGAGCGGGTAAGATATACCGAGCGCCTAGCGCGTTCGATGGGTTCGGATGACGACATGTTCCGAATCTGGTCAGGTCCGGAAGGAAGCAGCCATAAGGAGCCTCTGTCGGGCATCCGAATCCATCGAGCGCACGGGCGCTTTTTTGGTGCCGCGATGCGGTCCCGGTGCCGGCGGGCTGTTTGGTGTCTCGCTGGTCCTCGGCTTTGCCTGCGGGATCGCTCGACTACCAAACAGCCCGCCGGCACCGGGACCACTTCGTCCAAAAATCACCCGTAAAGGCGCGTTAGCCTAATTAAATCTATCCCTTAAGGAATGCTGCTCGTTGGCGTTGTTTGGAGCGTGGTGGCGATGTGCTTCAAGAGACAGTGGCATTTCCATTTGTTTTTACAAGTAAAGAGGCCCGTTTCCTTGGGTTGGGGAAACGAGCCTCTTTTTGTCTCTGGGCTTGTGGATTGGCAAAGACAATAGCCGCTGGCAGCTATTTTGAGTTCCTGATGCGGCGTGTAGCTGTGGCGGTTATTCCGAGGCCTGCGGCGGCGACTGCTGCGAGTGCGATTGCGCTCGGCGCTGTGTCGCCTGTGTTTGCGAGCTTGCCGGCGGTCGTATTTGCTTGCTTGCCGCTGCTCGAGTTCGCCTGCTTGGTGGAGCTTGGCGGGGTATTTTTGCCGGTCGCGGACGAGCCGGTGGGCTGTGCCGTTTCGGCCGGCTGCGCTGGGCTGGAGGGTTTTGTCGTCTCGGCGGGTCTCGTTATCTCGGGCGAGGTGGCCTTGTCTGCCGCGGCCTTAGCCTCTTCGTATGCCTTGCAGGCGTCGTCATAGGCCGCTTGCGCCTTTTCCAAATCGCCGAGGAGCGCATCTCGCTTGGCTATGTCCTCATCGATGTGGGCTTTAGCTTCCTGCGCCTCACTTTCGGAATCCTGAACCTGTCTTTCCTGGCTTTCGAGCCGGCGTCGGTAGGAGTGAAGATCATCTTCACAAGATTTCTCTCGCCTTTCTGCCGACATGATCTCACGTCGCAACTGCTTAATATGCTCTTTAGTAGCTGTGCAGGGCTCCTCGTCGCCGAGTGCTTCAAGTGCCTTATCTAATTCTGCCTGAAGGCCGCTTGTCCGGCTGTGGGCCTCATCGTATTTGGCTTGGGCTGCATCGACGTTCGCTTGCATGGCGGGAAGGCGTTCCCTCCGTTTGGCGGCTTCCGCCGCCACCATGTCGTAGATCTCTTGAAAAGCGGCAATGTCATCATCGATTGCCGCAAGTTTCTCGGGACTTGCGGCGTCTTTCGCGGCCTCGAGGTTTTTGAGCGCTTCCTGCATGGCTGCATACGCTTTTTCTTTTGCGGCGGCCGCATCTTCCGCCTGCAAGGCAACTGCACCGGTGGGGGAACTGGTTTCTGCCGCGATCGCCGTTGCGGGGGCGATTCCCGCGACAAGTGCCGCGGAAAGGGCGATGCCCACAGTTGCTCGTCTTGCTCTTCTTGCGAGAATGTCGTTCATCTCGGCACCTCATTTCAAGGGTCGGCGACTAACTTGGTAGCACTAATGTAAATATACCATGCTAGTTGACCCGACACCTGTCTCTTATAC
>CABSMS010000016.1 GCA_902478885.1 uncultured Collinsella sp.
AAAGAGAAGAGGCGGGGCATGCCCCGCCTCTTACACCACATCTCTGCGCGCTACCGGTTCCGGACTGCGGACGTGCCATATGCGGCACGATTCAGCGGTCTGGAGCCCGTTTTGTTATCGATTTACCATGGCTGGGATAGGCCGTGTGCAAATAGTGGCAAATATGAGTACGGGCACTAACTTCGTAACATATAAATTAGGCGTTTTTAGATGAGTTGGGCCACATATGTCCAGTTTTGCAGTAACTAAATTGGCTTAACTGGACTATCAGTCGTCGTTCTAATGTCGGATTTGCCTTTTATGACTTCGAAAACGCTGCTACCAAAAAGGTAGCAGTACTCATATTTGGCATTTTTTGCACATGGGTATTCGCCAAGGGTCCATTTCGCCGCCCGCTTTCGCTTCGGACCTCCGCTCCTCGCGTGCTGCGCTGGAAAACGCTTCGCGTTTCCTCAGCTCCGCACCCTGGCGGGTTCGAATCCCATGAAATGGGCCCAAACAAAAACGGTCCTCTTTCGAGGACCGTTTCCAATTCAGTGGTGGGCGATGAGGGATTCGAACCCCCAGCCTTGTGCGTGTAAAGCACCTGCGCTAACCGTTGCGCCAATCGCCCGCAGGGATTGAGTATAGCGGAAACCCCGTGCTGTTCACTGCTAATTCATAACGAAACTTACGCGGCGACTTCGGCGTCCGTGTCCTCGTCGATAAAGAAGCGCTTGTACCAGATGAGGAACGTCAGCGTGGTGTAGATCTTGCGCTGGTTGAGCGCGCGACCCTCAAAGTGATCGTCAAGCAGTTTCATGAGCGCATCGGTGTCAAAGAAATCGGCAGCCCACGGTGCGGTGAAGTATTCCTTTACGTAGTCGTAGTACTTTTGCTCGCGCAGCCAGAACTTGACCGGTACGGGGAAGCCCACCTTCTTGCGCGTTGCCCACTCGTCGGGCAGCGTACGGTTGGCAGCGTGACGCAGAACGAGCTTGCAGCCTTCTTCGTTAACACGGTAGTTGGCAGGAATGTGCTCGGCAAACTCCATGACCTTCTTGTCCAGGAACGGGACGCGAAGCTCCAGAGAATGCGCCATGCACATCTTGTCTGCTTTGAGCAGAATGTCGCCCGGCAGCCACATGTTCATATCCAGATACTGTTTCTTGGAAAGCTCGCAGCAATCGGGAACCTGCTTGTAGTACTCGGCGCACATCTCGGCGGCGTTCTTGCCGGTGTCATAAGCGGGCTTGAGCACCTCGTCGACCTCGGAGGGGTCGAACACCTTTGCCTGACCCACATACCAGCGCTCGGGAACCTCGGCGCATTTCGTCAGGAAGTTGTGGCCCTTAAAGTAGGGGAGATGCTGAACGAGCGAGCCCAGGGCGCGACGTACGCCGAGCGGCACGCGCTTCTTAAAGGAGCGCATCTCGGGGGTGTCCTCGTACCACTCGTAGCCGGCAAACAGCTCGTCGGCACCCTCGCCCGAAAGGACGACGGTGACCTCCTCGGAAGCCATCTGCGCCAGATAGTACAGCGGCACGCTGGACAGGTTTGATTGCGGCTCGTCCATGTGATACTGGATATCGGGCAATGCATCGAAGAACTCGTCAGCGGTAATCATCTTGCGCACGTTCTTGATGCCCAGCTTGTCGGAAAGCTCGGCAGCGTAGTTGGTCTCGTTGAAGTTCTTGTAATCGAAGCCGACAGAATACGTGGTGTCGGGCATGAGGCAGGCGGCAATATAGCTGGAGTCCACGCCGCCAGAAAGGAACGAGCCCACCTTAACATCGGCGATTCGGTGCGCGGCGACGCTTTCGTGCACGACCTTGTCGCACTCGTCCACGTACTCACCGAAGGTCTTGGAGTTATCGTCGGTGAAGTCACAGCTCCAGTAACGCTTGATGTCCATGGTGTTGGTCGTCAGGTCATACGTAAAGCAATGCGCCGGGGCAAGCTTGAACACGCCCTTAAAGAAGGTCTCCTCCGTGGCGGGGAATTGCAGCGTCAGGTAGGGGCGCAGCGCGTCGTGGTTGACAGCCTTCTCAAACTTGGGATGGTCCAGGAAACTCTTGATCTCGGAGCCAAACAGCAGCGAGCCATCGGATGCCTGGTAGTAATAGAACGGCTTGATACCAAAGATGTCGCGAGCGCCAAAGAGTTTGTTCTTGTTCTGGTCGTGAATCACGAACGCGTACATGCCGCGCAGGCGGTTGACCAGGTCCTCGCCCCACTCCTCGTAACCGTGTACCAGGACCTCGGTATCGGCGTTGCAGTGGAAGGCGTAGCCGGCTGCCTCCAGCTCGGCGCGAAGCTCCTGGAAGTTGTAGATCTCTCCGTTGAAGACAATCGTGACCTTGCCGTCGTCGCTCGACATGGGCTGAGCTCCAGCTTCGGAAAGATCGAGAATCGAAAGACGACGGAAGCCAAGGGCAACGTTGTCGACGATATGCTGGCCGCCCATATCGGGACCACGGTGGATGATGCGATTCATCATGGCCGTGAGAACCAGCTCACTCTGTTCATCTGTACCGGTAAAACCGACAAAACCGCACATGCAAGATCCTTTCTGCTGACGGCTCAGGTGTACTGCCGCAAGGATTGTGGCAGCTGATGTCAAATAATCTTTACTATCATGCCAATCTTTTGTTTCGTGATAGGGCATAAGCGCCGAGCGAACCGAAAAAACCACGGCCCGATCTTCAGGCGAAGCGGCGGGCCGTGGTTGCGAATGCTATGTATGAGCGGTTAGCGCTTGCTGCGCTCGGCGAGACGGTGCTCCACCTTGGTGACGATGTGGATGAGCGGAATCGTCACGACCAGATAGTAAAGTGCGGCGCAAATGTAGGGCGTAATGTTGCCCGTGGTGGCCGTGAGGTTTTTGGAGAACAGCATGAGCTCCATGACGCCAACGCTCGAAAGCAGTGACGTGTCCTTGTACAGCATAACGAACTCGCTGGTCATAGTCGGTATAACGCAACGTACGGCCTGCGGGATCACGATGCGCGACATAACTTGGGACCAAGTCATGCCAAGCGAGTAGGCGGCTTCCGCTTGACCATGCGGTACGCTCTCGATACCGGCACGGAAAATCTCGGCAAGATAGGCCGAGCAGTTGATGGCGAGCACGCCAACGCCGAGCGGCAGATTGGGCACGTTGAGACCGATCATGGGGAACCCAAAGAACGCAATGTAGATCTGCAGGAAGAGCGGGGTTCCGCGCAGGACGTTGATGTATGTCACGGCGATGCCGCGCAGCATACGACTATGGCTGATCTTCATAAAGGCAAACAGCAAGCCGATGGGGATGGCGAGCGGAAAACCGATGGCGGTCACGGCAAGTGCTATGCCCCAGCCCTTAAAGAGCGAGGCGATTGAGGTGACGATAATCTGCGGCTTGCAGAACATGCCCAAAAACGGGTTGGAGTTCCATGCGGCAACCCAAGACTGGGCATCGAGCCAGGCGACGATTTCTTGCACCATGGTGCTCTCCGAGACGCTGATGGTGGGGCTCTCGGGAAGATCTCGCTTGTTGTCGTCGGCGACATAGCTGCCGGTGACGGCATAGGCACCCGCGTTGCTCGGGAATACGACGTCGGGGACGACAACGCGAATCTGCGAGCCGGCAGCGACGGGATCGGCGAACTTGATGACGAGCTTTGAGCCGTTCAGCGAGCACGATGCCTTGACACCCGTCTGGTTCAGTCCGTCGAGCAGCGTGACCTTAACATCGGTGCTTTCAAACGATCCGCCCTCGGGCAGCTCAAGCTCAATTTGCGAAACGTCGCCCTCGTCGCTACCCGTTGTCGCTTCCCAGGTCAGGCGGGTTGCGATGCCGCCGAGCACGCCGTTACCGCTGTCTTCGTTTGACTTGGCGGTCGCCGAGGTGACGGCGAGTGAAGCGTCCGTCGCGTCGTCTGAGCTCGAGGCATCCTCGTTATCGGACCCGCTCGTGGGTGCCATGCCAAACCACTTCTCGTACAGTTTGTCATAGGCGCCGGAGCTCTTGATCTTGGCAAGGGCATCGTTGATGGCCTGTGTCAGCCCGGGGTTGTCTTTAGAGACGGCAATGCCAAACTGCTCGCCCGTCGGAACCTCTTTGATGATCTCCATACCGGTAAAGGAGTTCGAAACCATCCACTGCTCAACGGGCAGGTCGCATACGACCGCCTGGCACTGACCACTCATGACGGCGGTGAAGGCTGCCGTCCAGTCGTCAAAGTTGACGGTGGTTGCCTGCGGCAGGTTCTCGATTGCCCACTCCTCGGACGTGGTGCCCGACTGCACGGCAATTTTGACGCCCGGTGCGTTGAGGCTATCGACCGTGTCGTATCCAGTGTTCTTTGCAACTGCGACGCCCTGATTGGAGTCGATATAGGGGTCGGTGAAGTCGACTTCTTCTTTACGCTCGTCAGTAATGGTGATGTTGCAGGCGCCGACATCGGTCTTAACGCCCTGCTTAACCATGGGGATGATGCCGTCGAACTTCTGTGCCGGCAGGTAATTGAGCTCCAAGCCGAGCTCGTCTGCGATCATACCCATGAGCTCGTAGGTAAAGCCTTGATCCTCGCCGGAATCGTTGACGTATTCAAACGGGGGCGTGGCCAAGTCACTTGCGACGGTGAGCTTGCCATTCTCGACGAGTGTGTAGGTGCTCGAGGCGTTCTGGGAGGACGAACAGCCGCTCGCGCCGATGATGGTGGCAAGGGCCACAACGACCGTCGCGAAGGCGCGGACGATGTGCCGGGTCAACTGGACGCGTGCCGAGCGGTGGCGACGTTCGAAGTGTCGTTTCATCTGGAATCCTTTGCTTGGGCATGATGAGTCGGCATTGTGGGTCAATGAGGCGCATCAAGACATTTGGATAAAGAATAGCACCCAGATTTCCCTGTTTTTACGCGGGGTGAACACTGTTGCTATTTATTAACCCACGACGCAGTCCATGCATTTTTTTAGAAGGCTGTAATGCGCGCAAGGTCAGGTGGCATATTAGGATGGTTGATAATACAGAATGTTTCATCGTTTCTGCCGCGGGACGTCTTTTGCCCTTTAAGGCTGAATTTAGCGAGAGAGGTCTTTGTATGTCGAGTCCGACACAAGAGAAGCTAACTCTGATGCGCTATATAGAGTTGCTCGAGGAAGATGACCTTGTTGTTTCCAGACCGAGCGCTTCGTGCGACCAGCGCATTGAGTTTGCGACTGATGACTCGCGCCAGGTGCGTTCGGGCACGTTGTTTGTCTGCAAGGGCCGCGCGTTTAAGCGTGAGTACCTGCTTTCGGCAATCGCCGATGGCGCCGTGGCCTACGTTTCCGAGGTCGATTACGATGTTGATCTTCCCGCGGTGATTGTGAGTGATATTCGTCGCACGCTCGCCGTGGTGGCAGATGCCTTTTATGGGCACCCGTCGGGTAAGGTGAAGGTCTGCGCCTTTACAGGCACCAAGGGCAAGTCGACCTGCAGCTTTTATCTGCGTGGCATTCTCGCCAACGAGGCCAAGCTTACTGGTTGTCATCGACCCGCTCTTAATACGGGCATTGAGTTCGACGACGGCATCGAGGCAGGCCCTTCCAAACTGACGACCCCCGAATCCTTCCTGCTGCAGTCTCGCATCGCGCATGCTGCGGAGGCGGGTGCCCCGTGGCTGGTTATGGAGGCATCGAGCCAGGGCCTCAAATACGAGCGCACAGGCAAGATCGCCTTTGAAGTCGGCGCCTTTACCAATATCGGCGAGGATCACATTTCGCCGATTGAGCATCCGACACTCGAGGATTACTTTGCCAGCAAGCTCAAAATCTTCTCGCAGAGCCGTTTTGCCGTGGTCAATCTCGATATGGATAAGGTCGATCGTGTGCTCGAGGCGGCATCTCGTTGCGAACGTACGGTGACGTTCTCCCTGACCGACGAGCGTGCCGACGTGCTTGCGCTGGCGATTCGTAATGGTGACTGCGGCGTGGTGGCAACGGTGCGCACGCCCCGCTTTACGCGCGACATTGTGATTCCCACGCCGGTTAAATTCAATGTGTCCAACGCGCTTGCCGCTATTGCCTGCGCCGAGGCCCTGGGCATTTCCGAAGAGGGTATCGTCCACGGCTTTGAGGGCGTCTTCGTTCCCGGCCGCATGGAGCTCTATCCGTCCGTATCGGGCAAAATCTTGGGCGTCGTCGATTTTGCACATAACGGCATGAGCCTCGAGACACTCCTGCGCGACTTGCGCGAGAACTATCCCGATCGCGAGCTGGCGGTTGTATTTGGCGCCACGGGCGGTAAAGGTGTCGATCGACGCACCACGATGGGCATCGCCGCTGGCAAGTATGCCGACCGAATCGTGATTACCGAGGATGACCCCGGCCCCGAGGATGTCGAGGATATTTGCGCCGAGATCGCGCGCAACGTTCAAGCGCAGGGAAATGATAACTGGCAAATCGTGACTGATCGCGTTGCCGCTATCGAGACTGCCGTGCGCGAAACCGTCCGTCCTGCCGTGGTCATCGTGACCGGTAAGGGCGAGGAAGAGCGTATGCTGCGCAAGAACGGACCCGAGCCTTGTGAGCGCGACGGCTCGATTCTCAAGCGCACCCTTGCGGCGTACGACGCCTAAGACCAGAAGCCCCTTCTACGTAAATGGAGTGACCATGTCCCACAATACCCTGCCGACCGTCGCTGAGCTTTCGGGCGAGATGCGCGAGCGTCTTGCCAAGGTTAAGTACGTCTTTACCGACCTGGACGCCACCATGCTCGCGCCCGGCTCGTGCGTGCTGCGCGACAACGACGGCAACCCCTCGACCAAGCTCGTCGAGGCTGTCGTGGCACTTGCCCGCGCCGGCATCCAGGTGGTCCCCACCTCGGGTCGCAATCGCACCATGATCCACGAAGACGCCCGCGTGCTCGGCCTCAACTCCTACATCGGCGAGATGGGCGGCCTGGTTATGTACGACCTCAAGGCCAACGATTGGGAGTACCTGACGGGCGACATGCCCTACGACCCCGCCTGCGGTCTCACGCCGCACCAGGTGATTGAGCAGACCGGCGTGTGCGAGAAGATCCTTGCCCGCTGGCCGCGTAAAATCGAGTACCACAACGACATGTCGACCGGCTACAAGTACCGTGAGGTCACCGTCGGCATGCGCGGCGATGTGCCCGACGATGAGGTTCAGGCCATTCTTGACGAGGCCGGCTGCGGCCTGGTCTGGGCCTGCAACGGCCATCTGACGCATCTGTCCAAGCCGACGACGCTCGAGCTCGAACGCGTCGAGGATGGCCGCGCGTTTAACATCAATCCCGCCGGCCTCAACAAGGGCGTTGCCATCGCACGTTTCTGCGAGCACCTGGGTATCGAGCGCGAGGAGACGCTGGCGCTCGGCGATTCCGAGTCCGACTTCTACATGGCTGACCACGTGGGCACGTTCTGCCTGGTCGAGAACGGTTTGACCAGCGCCGGCGCGCCCGAGTTCCTGGATACCTGCGATAACGCCTACGTCACGCGCGGCAAGATTGTCGACGGCTGGGCGGCAACGGCAGAGCTGCTCGTCGCGGCTCGTTCGTAGCGCGGCCCTATAGTTCTGAGCCATATCTTTTCGAGAGAGAATCTGGTGAGGTAATGTCCGATATCGAGAATCTGGCTGGCGACACACGTCCCATTGGCGTGTTCGATTCTGGTCTGGGCGGTCTGACGGTTGCACGCGCCATCGCAACGGCGTTGCCGCACGAGTCCGTCTACTACTTTGGCGACACCAAGCGCTGCCCCTACGGCACCCGCACCGAGGACGAGGTGCGCTCGTTTGCACTGCAGGCGGGCCGTTGGCTGTCGAAGCACGACGTCAAGATCATGGTCATCGCCTGCAATACAGCGACCGCTGCGGCCTTGCGTTTGGCCCAGCAGGTGCTCGACGTCCCCGTCATCGGCGTGATCGCACCGGGCGCACGCGCGGCAATCAACAGCACCCGCACGCGCCGGGTGGGCGTGCTCGCCACCAACCTCACCATTCGCTCAGGCGCTTACACGCGTGCCATTCAGGACCTGGATGCCGGCGTCGACGTATACGGCTGCCCTGCCTCGAGCTTTGTCGAGGTCGTTGAGCACGAGCTCGCCTCGGGCGCACATCTGCAAGAGCAGTGGCTCGAGAACGAGGACATCTTTGATACGCCTGCCGTACGCGCGCTGGTCGGCGCCACGGTTGAGCCGCTGCGCGACCACGGCATCGATACCGTGGTACTCGGCTGCACGCATTTTCCGCTGCTCGTGGGGCCTATTCGCCATGCGCTGGGTCCCGGAGTGCGCGTGGTGAGCTCCGCCGAGGAGACCACGCGCGAGCTGACCGATATTCTCACGCGCCGCGAGCAGCTGGCGGGCGACGCGGCCGAGCCGCAGCATCGTTTTGCAACGACGGCCGATAACATTGCTGAGTTTGCGGTGGCGGGCAGTTTTATCTTTGGCCAGCCGCTCAAAAGCATTGAGCATATCGATATCGACGAACTGAAATAGATATAAGGTCACCGACCAAAGGCTCACGTTCACCTTTTGCCGAAAGGATATTTCTATGGAGTACATGCAGGTCAATCGCGCCAACGACCGCGCCGCCGATGAGCTGCGCCCCATCAAGCTTACTCGCGGTGTCATGAAGCACGCCCACGGTTCGTGCCTGGCCGAGTTTGGCGATACGCGCGTGCTGTGCGCTGCCACCATCGAGGAGGGCGTGCCGGGCTGGCGCAAGGGCGCCAAGGCCGGTTGGGTAACGGCGGAGTATGCCATGCTGCCGGCATCGACCGGCAAGCGCTGCAAGCGCGAGCACGCCAACCGCAAGGGTCGCTCCATGGAGATTGAGCGTCTGATCGGCCGCAGCCTGCGCACCGTCGTCAACATGAAGGCGCTCGGCGAGTACACCGTCACCGTCGACTGCGACGTGATTCAGGCAGACGGCGGCACGCGAACGGCGAGCATTACCGGCGCCTGGGTGGCGCTGCACGACGCCCTTGCCATGTGGGTCGAGGCGGGTAAGCTCGAGCGCATTCCGCTCACGGGCCAGGTCGCCGCGATTTCCATGGGCGTTGTCGACGGCAACACCCTGCTCGACCTGGATTATTCCGAGGACAGTCATGCCGAGGTCGACATGAACCTTGTCGCCACCGATACCGGTGAGATGATCGAGCTTCAGGGCACTGGCGAGCAGGCGCCCTTCGACCGCAAGCGCCTCAATTCCCTGCTCGATTTGGGCGACAAGGGCATTGCCGAGCTCATCGAGCTCCAGCGCCAAGTCCTCGCCTAACCTGCCAAAAAGGGACAGGTTTATTTTGGCAGGTTTTATCTGCGGAAACGCCGATAGATAAGGTTGATGCCACATGAAAGGGGAGATGCCGACGGACCGGTCCCTTTTACGTGACTTTGCTATACGGACAAGGAGACCACTCATGGCACTTGAGAAGATCGACATCGACACCCTCGACCCGGCGGCGACCATCGTCGTGGCAACGGGCAACGCCCACAAGCTCACCGAGATCGAGGCCATTTTAGGCAAGGTTATGCCCGAGGTTCGCTTTGTGGCGCTCGGTCAGCTGGGCGATTTTGAGGACCCCGAGGAAAACGGCACGACGTTTTTGGAGAACGCCATCATCAAGGCGCAGGCTGCCGTCGAAGAGACGGGGCTCATGGCCATTGCCGACGATTCGGGTCTGGTCGTCGATGCGCTGGATGGTGAGCCCGGTGTGTATAGCGCGCGCTACGCGGGCGTTCACGGCGACGATGCCGCCAACAATGCCAAGCTCCTCGTTAACCTGGAAGGCGTGGCCGACGAGGACCGCACTGCGCGCTTTATGAGCGTCGTCGCGCTCATCGACACGGACGGTTTGGTCACCTATGGTGAGGGTGCCTGCGAGGGCGTTATCGCACACGAGGGCCGCGGCGATCACGGCTTTGGCTACGACCCGCTGTTCCTGCCGGTCGACACGCCGGGCAAGACCATGGCCGAGCTGACGGCGGACGAGAAGAACGCCATCAGCCATCGTTTCCACGCGCTCGAGCACCTATCCGCCAAACTGACGGGCGAGGAGTAGGCCGTGCGTGCGGTGGTGCAGCGCGTGCTCAACGCCGGCGTGACGGTCGACGGCGAGTGCGTGGGCAAAATTGGGCGCGGCTATCTGGTGCTACTGGGCGTTGGCCACGACGACACGTGCGCCGAGGCCGATAAGCTGTGGGGCAAGCTCCGGGGCTTGCGCATTAACGAGGACGAGAACGGCAAGACCAACCTGGCACTTGCCGATGTCGACGGCGAGGTTCTCGTGGTGTCGCAGTTCACGCTGTTCGCCGATTGCCGTCACGGCCGCCGTCCATCGTTTACGGATGCTGGCGCCCCCGATGTCGCCAACGAGCTCTACGAGTACTTCCTGACGCTTGTGCGCCAAGATGTCGAACACGTGGCGCACGGCATCTTTGGCGCCGATATGAAAGTCGATCTCGTCAACGACGGCCCATTCACCATCGTCTTGGACACCGATGCTCTGTAAGTAGCTAATTAGCTACTTGCGTATGGCCACGGCAGGGTGCTATAGTATTAGAGTTTTGTCTATCTTAGGGGTATTATCCCCTTTTTGAATTGCACCTTCTGGAGGCCCTGTTCATGGAAGAGATGGAAGTCAATCACGTCGACGACATCCACGAGAAGCTGACCGATATGGTGGGCGATCGCGTTAAGGTGAAGGCCAACATGGGCCGCACCCGCGTCGTCGAGCGCATGGGCACCATCAAGAGCGTCCATCCGGCAGTCTTTATCGTCGAGGTCGACGAGCGCCGTGGCCGCAAGTCGCGTCAGTCCTACCAGTATATTGATGTTCTCACCGGCCAGGTCGAGCTGTTCGACCCCGAGAGCGGCGAGCACATTTTTACCCCGCTCGGCAATCAGCTCGAGGAGCACTAGCGGTGACCGATTGGTCCCTGACCCTTTCCGCGCCGGCAAAGATCAACCTCTATCTGGGGGTTCATACCGAGCGCGACGACCGCGGCTACCATAAGGTCGATTCCCTGATGGCAGCCGTCGGTCTTGCCGATATCGTGACAGTCGCTCCGGCGCAGGAGCTGACCGTCCAGACGATTCCGGCATCCGACTTTCCCATGCAAAAGAATACGGCGTATCGTGCGGCCGCTGCTATGGCCGAGCATTATGGTCGCGAAGCCAATGTCTGCATCACGATCGAGAAGCGCATCCCGTTGTGTGCCGGCCTGGGAGGTCCTTCGACGGATGCCGCGGCGGTCATTGTCGCCTTGGCAGAGAGTTGGGGTATCGACCGTGCCGATCCCGCGCTGGACAACATCGCGCGCGGCATTGGCGCCGACGTTCCCTTCTTTTTGCATGCCAGCCCTGCATTTTACGTGGGTGGGGGAGACGTGCTGGCAACCGAGTACCCCGCACTACCCGCGACACCCGTCGTGCTGGTCAAGCCGCGCGAGGCAAGCGTTTCAACAATTGAAGCCTATCGACGTTTTGACGAGACCCCAGCGCCTGCGGACAAGCCCGGAGCGATCGCATCTGCCCTTCACTCGGGAGATGCAGAGGTGGCCTACGCGCTCGTCCACAACAACCTGGGTGTCATTTCCGCGCAGATGGAGCCGCGGATTCAAACGGTGCTTGACTGGCTTCGTTCACAGGACGGTACCATTGCCGTAAACGTGTGCGGTTCGGGTGCCTGCTCGTTTGCTCTCTGCGATACCGCCGCCACGGCAGTCAATCTTGCGGCAGACGCTCAACAAAACGGCTGGTGGGCTTATGCAACGGAGCTCGTTTCCGACACGGTTCGCATTGAAGCGCCAAAGAAGTAAAAATTTCTCTGGCACACGACGGAAATCTTTGTTATTATAGTCGAGCTAACGGGTTGTGGCTCAGTTTGGTAGAGCACTGCGTTCGGGACGCAGGGGTCGCTGGTTCAAATCCAGTCAACCCGACCAGAGCATGAGGAGGGACCGCTTCTTGCGGTCCCTTTTTTTAGCTATTGTTGTGATACCGCGATACCCGCGGTATACTCATTCGAGCTTGTCTCGCTGTATTGTGGAGGTCTACATGTTTGGACTGAGGGCTCCTGAGCTCATCATTATTCTCGTTGTTGTCCTGATTATCTTTGGGCCTAAGAACCTGCCGAAGCTCGGTAAGTCCCTCGGCTCTACCGTCAAGAATATCCGCGAGGGTATGGAGGGCGACGATAAGGGCGAAACCAAGCAGGCCGAGGACGTTGTGGTCGAGGAGTCCAAGGAGGACAAGGAGATCGCAGAGCTCGAGGCCAAGCTCGCTGCTGCCAAGCAAAAGAAGGCAGAGGACAGCGACGCGGACGCAGAGTAGTCCCATCCCTTTGGGGTGAGCACCTGACCGGCTTGCCCGCAGGCTAGCCGGTCTTTTTCGTTTTTGTTGACAGTTGATCGTTACATCATAGTTGGGGAGATATCCGTATGGACGCAAGCCAGATCGTACTGACCGCTGAGGGCCGCCAGAAGCTCGTCGAGGAGCTCGCTTGGCGTGAGGGCGATTACGCCAAGGAGATCGTCGAGGACATCAAGGAAGCCCGCGCGTTCGGCGACCTTTCGGAGAACTCCGAGTACGATGCCGCCAAGGACAAGCAGGCCCAGAACGCCGCTCGTATCGCCGAGATCCAGGCCATCCTCGCTAACGCTCAGATCGCTGCCAGCACGGGCGACCTGACCGTCTCCATTGGCTCGACTGTTACCCTGGTCGACCCCAACGGTGAGCTCATCGAGGTCACGCTTGTCGGTACCACCGAGACCAACTCGCTCGAGCACAAGATCTCCAACGAGTCTCCGGTCGGCCACGCCATCATTGGTCATGGCGAGGGCGACTCCGTCGAGGTCGTTACGCCTTCCGGCAAGACTCGCGTCTACACCATCGCCAAGATCGCACGCTAGACCACGGTCCCGCGTAAAGGTATGTTTTCGCTCCCTGGGACCGAATCCTGGGGAGCGTTTTAGTTTGAGGAGCTAACTTATGGCAGAGAACCAGAACGCCGCCGATCAGGCATCGACGCTCAACGACGAGCGCGCCACCCGCCTGGCCAAGCGCGCCGCCCTGTTCGAGGCGGGCCAGAACCCCTATCCCGAGCACTCTGAGCTTGAGGACTACGTCGCCGATATCGAGGCTAAGTACGCCGAGCTTGCCGATGGCGAGGACACCGAGGACGTCGTGAAGATCGCCGGCCGCGTGGTCGCCAAGCGCGGTCAGGGCAAGATCATGTTCATCGTCGTGCGCGATGCGACTGCCGAGATTCAGCTGTTCTGCCGCATCAACGACATGGACGAGGCTGCCTGGAATACGCTCAAGGCCCTCGACCTGGGCGATGTCCTAGGCGTGACCGGCGTAGTCGTGCGCACCAAGCGTGGCCAGCTTTCCGTTGCCCCCAAGAGCGCGACGCTGCTCTCCAAGGCCGTTCGTCCGCTGCCCGAGAAGTTCCACGGTCTCTCCGACAAGGAGACCCGCTATCGTCAGCGCTATGTCGACCTGATCGCCAACGACGACGTTCGCGAGACCTTCCGCAAGCGTTCGCAGATTCTCTCCACGTTCCGCCGCTTTATGGAGTCCGATGGCTACATGGAGGTCGAGACCCCTATCCTGCAGACCATCCAGGGCGGAGCTACTGCCAAGCCGTTCATCACGCACTTCAATGCGCTCGATCAGGAGTGCTACCTGCGTATCGCCACCGAGCTGCACCTCAAGCGCTGCATCGTCGGCGGCTTTGAGCGCGTGTTCGAGATCGGCCGTATCTTCCGCAACGAGGGCATGGACCTTACCCACAATCCCGAGTTCACCACGATGGAGGCCTACCGCGCCTTCTCCGATCTCGAGGGCATGAAGGCACTCGCCCAGGGTGTCATTAAGGCCGCTAACAAGGCTATCGGCAACCCCGAGGTCATCGAGTACCAGGGTCAGACCATCGATCTGTCCGGTGAGTGGGCCAGCCGTCCCATGACCGACATCGTCTCGGACGTGCTCGGCAAGCAGGTCACCATCGACACGCCGGTCGAGGAGCTTGCTGCCGCCGCGCGCGAGAAGGGCCTGGAGATTAAGCCCGAGTGGACTGCCGGCAAGATCATCGCCGAGATTTACGATGAGCTGGGCGAGGACACCATCGTCAACCCCACCTTCGTGTGCGATTACCCCATCGAGGTTAGCCCGCTTGCCAAGCGCTTTGAGGATGACCCGCGCCTGACCCATCGCTTTGAGCTGGTCATCGCCGGCCACGAGTACGCGAACGCGTTCTCCGAGCTCAATGACCCGGTCGACCAGGCCGAGCGCTTCGCTGCCCAGATGGCCGAGAAGGCCGGCGGCGACGACGAGGCCATGGAGTACGACGAGGATTACGTTCGCGCCCTCGAGTACGGTATGCCTCCCGCGGGTGGCATCGGCATCGGTATCGACCGCGTGGTCATGCTGCTCACCAACCAGGCTTCCATCCGCGACGTGCTGCTGTTCCCGCACATGAAGCCCGAGAAGGGTTTCCAGTCCGGTGCCGCCGCTGCCAAGGCTGCCGAGGCCGGCAACACCGCGAGCCCCTTCGTCAAGCCGCTCAAGCCCACGCTCGACTACTCCAAGATTGCCGTCGAGCCGCTGTTTGAGGAGTTCGTCGACTTTGATACCTTCTCCAAGAGCGACTTCCGCGCCGTGAAGGTCAAGGCATGCGAGGCCGTCAAGAAGTCCAAGAAGCTGCTGAACTTTACGCTCGACGATGGCACCGGTACCGACCGCACCATCCTCTCCGGTATTCACGATTATTACGAGCCCGAGGACTTGGTCGGCAAGACCCTGCTCGCCATCACCAACCTGCCTCCGCGCAAGATGATGGGTATCCCCAGCTGCGGCATGCTCATCAGCGCCATCCACGAGGAGGAGGGCGAGGAGCGCCTCAACCTGATCCAGCTCGATGCCTCCATCCCTGCCGGCGCAAAGATGTACTAACTAGTTACGCGGTTCTACGAACCGCGTAACCAGTTGACGCTGCAAACCCGCCAGAGCGGCAATCTGCCTTTCAACTTCGGCGGCATGATCAAAAGATCAATGCCGCCTTGTTTCAAGGCACCTTGCTCGCTCTGACGGGTTTTCGCTGTCGTCGCCAAGGTATCGGCGTTTCCTTGGCTGTCAAGCTGGATGTAGTCATTGGGGACGTTCTTAAACGACTAGTCGTCGGGGACGTTCTTGTTTGACTGGTCGTTTGATCCCTTGGGGACACTCCTAGTTTTGGTGCAAGGGGGACAGGTTGCTTTGCACCAAGTTGGTGCGACAGCCGTCTCTTTTATGTTTCCTTTAGCCGTCGCTGTCTAGGATGGGGGTTAGTCGACAGGAAGGGAGCACCGGGATGGACGATGCGAGCGAGCGCGCGATTGAAGAGGACATGCTCGATCAGTTCAATTACTTTGATGATGAGGACGAGGAATTGATCGACCGTCGCGAGCCGGCGCCGCTTGATTCCTTTGATCTGGTCGATGAAGAAGCTGATGAGATTGAGGGTGAATCAGCGGAGCCCCCACAGCCTTCGCGCCTTGACTCGCTGCTTTCGAGAGCCCCCATGCACCACGGTGTTCGTGCCGGCGCGCTCCATATGAAAACTGACTGGCGCCAGATCGTGACGGCGGGCGATGAACTTGCCGTCGATGCGCCGCTCACCGATAAATCGTCCATTATCTGCCGCACCGGCATGCTTATGCTGGCAAGCGGAACAGGTGCCTGGCGCGTGCGCGATACCATGAATCGCGTCGCCGCCGTACTCGGTGTCACCATCCACGTTGACCTGAGTCTCCTGTCGTTCGAGTGCACCTGCATCGAAGGCGGCCACTGCTTTAACGAGGTTGTCAGCCTGCCCACAACGGGAGTCAACACCCATCGCATTTGGATGATGGAGAGCTTCTTAAAGGAAATCGAGATTTACGGGCGCCGGTTTACCGTGCACGAGTACCACGAGATGCTTAAGACCGTTGAGAGCTCAAAGCCCGATTACTCTCCCTGGCAACAGGGCCTTGCGGCGGCCTGCGCTTGCGGCGCCTTCGTCTTTTTGCTCGGCGGCGGCCCTATCGAGATGGCCTGTGCATTCGTAGGCGCTGGTGTCGGCAACTTTGCTCGCTCTCATATTCTCAAACAGGGCCTTGGCCAGTTTAGCGCGTTGACGACCGGCGTCGCGCTCGCTTGCGTTTCGTATCTGCTGGCGTTGCTCGGTCTCGCCCAGGTTGTTCCGGGGGCAATGTCGCACCAAGAAGGCTATATCGGCGCCATGCTCTTTGTGATTCCTGGCTTTCCGCTCATTACGGCAGGCCTAGACATCGCTAAGCTCGACATGCGAAGCGGTATCGAGCGTCTTTCGTATGCTGTGTCGATTATTGTGATGGCGACCCTCGTGGGTTGGATGGTTGCCGAGTGCGTGGGACTGGCGCCGGATGACTTCGCCCCGCTCGGCCTTTCACCGTTGGCTCTTACGCTCTTGCGCATACTGATGAGCTTTATCGGCGTATTTGGCTTCTCGGTTATGTTCAACAGCCCGGTAAAGATGGCAGCGGCGGCAGGGCTCATCGGCGCCGTGTCCAATACCTTGCGCCTTACGCTCGTCGATGCGCCGACGCTGCTTCCCTTCTTGGGCCTGAGTGCGGGCATGCCTCCCGAGGCGGCTGCGTTTACCGGTGCGCTGGTATCGGGGCTGCTCGCGAGCTTAGCCGAAATCAAGCTCACCTACCCACGCATCGCTCTCACGGTGCCTTCGATTGTCATTATGGTGCCCGGTCTGTATCTCTATCGCTCTATGTATTACATGTGCACCTTCGACACGGTCAATATGCTCGGCTGGTTTGTACGTGCAGTGCTCATCGTGGCGTTTCTGCCCGTTGGCTTGGGCGTGGCGAGAACCCTCACCGACCCTCGCTGGCGCCACACCAGCTAATTGTTGCAAAGGGAACAGGTTACTTTGCACCAAATGAGTTGCGGTGAAATAGGGACTGAATTGCTGTTTAAAGGGCCAAAACAGTCCGTATTCCACCGCAACTTATGGGGTCGGGGGATTGTTGGTGCCCTGCATCTTCATAAACTCAACGCTTACGAAGCGCAGGGTTTTCGTGCTAGGCTGGTTCCACCACATAAGTAGTCGCAGACGCACGTATCACGGGCGGGCGAGATGAAGTCCCAACAGCTCCATCTTGCCCGCCCTTTTTTGTTGCGTGGTGTCGCGGCATAACACAGAAAGGACCATGCCCTTTATGCCTATCAACAAACGAGAGAGCCTGCTGTTCACCTTTATCATGTGCTTTTGCATGGTGCTCTGGATGAGCATCTACAACGTTGCCCTGCAGCATGGGGCCATCAACGGCGAGGTCGTTGCCGCCGCGTGGCTCGGCTTCCCCGTTGCCTATGTCTTTGCCATGTGCTGCGACTGGTTTGTTGCCAGCCCGCTCGCCAAGGGTTTCGCCTTTAAGTACTTGGTCACGCCGGGCAAGAGCTCGCCGCTCGCCATGACGCTCGCCGTCAGCTCCTGCATGGTCGTTCCCATGGTCATCATCATGTCGCTCTACGGTGCGTGCGAAGGCCTGTTCCATATGCCCGGCGGCCCGCTTGCAAACCTGCAGGCGCTGCCGATGATGTGGCTCGTCAACATTCCGCGCAACTTTATCATGGCCCTGCCCTGGAACCTGCTGGTGGCCGGTCCGGTTGCTCGTTTTGTCTTCCGCCGCGCCTTCCCCATGGGAACCGTCTTTGAAGAGCAGCATATGGAGCTCGTGCGCATGCCGGGCGCTCCCGTTGCCGATGCCGTCAATGACGTTGCAGAAGGTATTAACGCCGAGCCCGCCTGCTAGACAGCAGCTCAAAACCAAACCGCCAAACGGACTCGAGCAATTCCTTTTTTGTAGACGTTGTCGCGCGGCTACGGGTGGGAAAGGCCCCAACGGTTAACATATACTCCATATGGGTAAAGAGACCAAAGCGCTGCCGCGGGGCGGCGCTTTGCGTTTGAAAAAACTAGCTCGTCTAAGAGGAACTAGCATGTTAGACCGTTTTACCGATCGTGCGCGTAAGGTCATGTCCATGGCCAAGCAAGAGGCGCTCGATCTTCATTCAAATAAGGTGGGCACCGAGCACCTGCTGCTCGCGCTTGCCAAGGAGGACGAGGGCATTGCCGCCGAGGCGCTGCGTTCGCTCGACATCTCCTACGATGACATCATGGATACTCTCAAAGAGGTCCAGACCACGGTTCCCGAGCCCAGCGAGGAGACCGAGGCCGCCAAGCTCGCCTTTACGCCGCTCGTCATTAGCGTGATGGAGCGTTCATTCCGCGTGGCGCGTGAGAATAATCAGACCTACGTGTCGACCGAGCACTTGCTGATCGGCATCGTCGAAGAGGGCAACGGCATGGCCATGGACATCCTCATGCGCCTGGGTGTGTCGTCCGCCTCCATCAAAAAGGCTATCGAGAAACTCACCGCCAAGGACCAGGACAAGAAGCGTCCGCTCGCCGGCGCCGGTGCCGGTCGTCCCGGTGCGGGCCTACCGTTCTTTAGCGGCTCGGATGCCTCTCAGCAAAAGGGGAGTGGCACCGATACGCTTAAGCAGTTCGCGACCAACCTCACGCAGAAGGCGCGCGACGGCGAGCTCGACCCTGTAATTGGTCGCGAAAAGGAAGTCCAGCGTATGATGGAGATCCTTTCGCGCCGCACCAAGAACAACCCGCTTATCTTGGGCGACCCCGGCGTGGGCAAAACGGCTATCGTCGAGGGCCTGGCGCAGCAGATCGCAGCCGGCAACGTGCCCGAGAACCTTATGAACCAGAATATCTGGACGCTCGACCTGCCGGGCCTCGTGGCGGGTGCCAAGTATCGCGGCGAGTTTGAGGAGCGCCTCAAGAACGTGATCCAGGAGGCGACCGAAGCCGACGACGTCATCCTGTTTATCGACGAGATGCACACCATCATCGGTGCCGGTTCTGCCGAGGGCTCCATCGACGCGAGTTCCATGCTCAAGCCCGTGCTTGCGCGCGGTGCCTTCCAGATTATCGGTGCCACCACGGCCGAGGAATTCCGCAAGTACCTCACCAAGGACCCGGCCTTCGAGCGTCGCTTCCAGACCATCGATGTCGAGGAGCCGAGCGTCGAGGACACGGTCAAGATCCTGACCGCGCTCAAGCCGCGCTACGAGGAGCACCACCATGTGCGCTATACGCAGGGTGCTATCGAGGCCGCCGCGAACCTTTCCAACCGTTACATTCAGGATCGCTTCCTGCCCGATAAGGCCATCGACCTCATTGACGAGGCCGGTGCCCGCGCTCGCATCGCCGCGAATCGCGCGCCCGAGCCGGTGCGCGATGCCGAGCATCGCATCGAGGAGCTCAAGGCCGCCGCGCAGGAGGCCACCGAGAGCGACGACATGAACAAGGCCGCCGAGATTACCGAGCAGCAGAAGGCCGCCGAGATTGAGCTCGCCGAGGCCAAGGCCGCCTGGACCGCCGAGCTCGACGCCAGCCCGCTCACCATAGATGTCGCCCAGATTGCCGATATCGTGTCCGTGACCTCGGGCGTGCCGGTGTCCTCGCTTACCGAGAGCGAGAGCCGTCGCCTGCTGCAAGCCGAAAGCGTGCTCAAGACGCGCATCATCGGTCAGGATGAGGCTGTCGAGGCAGTTGCCAAGGCCGTGCGCCGCAGCCGCTCGCCGCTCAAGGATCCGCGTCGCCCCGGCGGCAGCTTTATCTTCCTGGGTCCCACCGGCACGGGCAAGACCGAGCTCGCCAAGACGCTCGCCGAGTACCTCTTTGGCAGCAAGGATGCGCTCATCAGCTTCGACATGTCCGAGTTCGGTAGCGAGTTCGAGGTCTCCAAGCTCATCGGTAGCCCTCCGGGTTACGTCGGCCACGACGAGGGTGGCCAGCTCACTAAAGCCGTTCGTCGCCACCCGTATTCGGTCGTGCTGTTCGACGAGATTGAGAAGGCGCACCCCGATATCTTCAACATCTTGCTGCAGGTGCTGGAGGAGGGCCGCCTGACCGATAGCCAGGGCAAGACGGTCGACTTCCGCAACACCGTGATCATCATGACGTCAAACGTGGGCGCCCGCGAGATTGCGCAGGATGCGAGCGTGGGCTTTGGTACCACCGGCGAGCAGGGCCTCACGTCGAGTGAGATCCGCGGTCGCGCGATGGGCGAACTCAAGCGCCTGTTCCGCCCCGAGCTGCTCAACCGTATCGATGACATCGTGGTGTTCCAGAAGCTCTCGGGTGAGAATCTCACCAAGATCGCGCACCTGCTGGTGGACGACCTACGTCAGCGTTTGATTGCCAACGGCATGAACATCAAGCTCACCGATGCGGCGTACGACAAGATCGTGGCCGAGGGTACCGACCTCACCAACGGTGCGCGTCCGCTGCGCCGTGCCATCCAAAAGCTCATCGAGGACCCGCTGTCCGAGGAGCTTCTGGCCGGCGAGTGGGGCGAGGGCGATACCGTCCTGTGCGACGTGGCCGATGGCAAGTTTGTCTTTAGCCATGGCACGGGCGAGATCCCGGCACCGCGTCCTGCCGGCGCGCTCGGCGGCGATACCGTCCCGGCGGCACCGCACACTGGCAACGCCGCGCCCGTGAGCGGTGGCGTGACCTCGGGCCCCGGCGGCATGATGCAAGCCGGTTCCGGCGCGCTGTAGGGATTGAGCATAACCTTGCAAGATGGGGGCGTTTCCGATGAGGAAGCGCCCCCATTTCCATTGAAATGCGCTCATATCTTTCGTGCTATACTAAATTCAAAGATACGTATAGCAAAGGAGCTGATATGCCTACGTCAATACTCGATACGCGGCCAGTTCAGATGAACGTGCGCATAGATCGCCAGCTCAAAGAAGCGGGAGATACCGTGCTTGCCCATATCGGCATGACGCCGTCGCAGGCTGTTCGGGCGCTTTGGGAATATCTGGTCATCAACGAACGCATGCCTTCAAAGGAGGGGAGCGCAGAGATTCTCTCCGACGAGGCGAACCAGCGATTCGTGGAATCAAGAGCAGCACAGGGTAGCCATATCATTCGCGATTCGTGCCTCAAATACGGCATCCCCATCCCTGAGTTCTCGGGTGACTACGACGACCTCTATGAGGAAGCAATGGCGGAGCGCTATCCCGAGTGGGTGGAGCTATGAGTGCAGACGGCATTCTCAAGTTGCTCATCGACACCAACGTATGGATGGATTACTTTTCTGGAAGGTCGGACCGGACAGCGGATGTCGCCCGTCTATTCGAGATTGCCGATGTCTCGGAGCAGATTGCCCTGTTTGCCTCGTCTCTTTCGGTCAAAGATATCTCGTATCTTGTCTCGGCGGCGATTAAGAGGGAGTGCCGAAGGAAGAATGGTTCGTTGAGCGATAACGCCATTGCGGCGGCGGACGAAACGGCCTGGGCATGCGTTCGGCAGATGCGCGAGCTCGCCCTCATCGCGCCAGTCGGTGCAGACGAGGTCTTCGACTCCTTTGTGTTCAAGTATCATCACAACGACTTCGAGGACGACCTGATGCTGGGCGTCGCCAATCGCATTGATGCCGATTACGTCGTGACGGAGGACAAGAATCTTATTAAACATACCAATGGTGTATGCATTAACGTTCAACAGGCGTTGAGGCTGGTTGAAGGGTCCAACGTCCCTTCGGCGCGGCCCGTCTAAGCTGCTTTATCTTGATAAAGTGACGTTTCCTCACCGTTAGCCGATGATGCGAGAGCGCTCGGCGTTTTCGACTGGTTTATGCATGCAAAGTCTGGGAATATACAAGTCGCATGTCTTACTGTCTAACCGTTGCGCCAAGGAGGCACCATGGACTACAAGATTACTGGCTACGAGCCCGCCCAGCTGTTCCATTTCTTTGAGGAGATCAGCGCGATCCCCCGTGGGTCTGGCAACGAGAAGGGCATCAGCGATTTCCTGGTTGCGTTTGCCAAGGAGCGCGGCCTCGACGTGTATCAGGACGAGGTCTACAACGTCATCATTCGCAAGCCTGCATCCGCCGGCGCCGAGAATGCCCCGACCGTGATGCTGCAGGGCCACATCGATATGGTTTGCGACAAGTTGGGTTCCGTTGAGCACGACTTTACGACCGATGGTATCGATCTGGTCGTCAAGGATGGCGTCCTCACCGCTAACGGCACCACCTTGGGCGCCGACAACGGCATTGCTGTCGCTCTGATGCTTACCGTGCTCAACGACGATTCGATTGCTCATCCGGCCCTCGAGTGCGTGTTCACCACCGACGAGGAGACCGGCCTGGTTGGTGCCGAGACGCTCGACAAGTCCCAGATCAGCGCCCGCACCATGATCAACCTCGATTCCGAGGAGGAGGGCGTGGCCACCGTCAGCTGCGCCGGCGGCGTCGTCGTTACCTACACCTGCCCCATCGTGCGCGAGCACAAGACCGGCAGCACCCTTACGCTCGAGATCTCTGGCCTGTTGGGTGGTCACTCCGGCGCCGACATCAACCTCGAGCGCGGCAACGGCAACCTCATCATGGCCCGCATCATCGATCGCCTGATGGTTGCCGGCGAGCCCGCCATCGTCAGCTTTAACGGCGGCACCAAGGACAACGCCATCAACCGTGAGTGCAAGGCTGTTCTGGTCTACGCCGACCACGCTGCCGCCGAGGCTGCGGCCGAGATCGCCCGTGGCATCATCGCTGACGTCACTGCCGAGCTCGAGGTCTTCGACCCCGGCTTTACCTGCACTGTCGAGATTGCCGACGACGCCGAGGTCGAGGCCATGGACCAGAAGTCCGCGCTTGCCCTCATCCGCGCCCTGCGTCTTGCCCCTAACGGCGTGATTCGCCGCAACGTCGCCACCGACGGCTCCGTCGAGGTTTCCTCCAACATCGGTGTGGTTGCCACTTCTGACGACGAGGTCAAGATCATGCTGTCCCCGCGCTCCTCGATCACCTCGCTGCAGAACGAGTTCAAGGACCGCCTGCAGACGCTGGCCGATGTCCTGGGCTTCGATGCCAAGTTTGAGTTTGAGTATCCCGGCTGGAGCTATGCCGAGCATTCGCCGGTCCGCGACGTCTTTGTCGAGAGCTATCGCGAGCTCTTTGGCTCCGAGCTGCGCATCGAGTCCATTCACGCCGGCCTTGAGTGCGGCCTGTTTGCCGAGGCCCTGCACGGCCTGGACGCCATCGCCGTGGGCCCGACGCTCTCCGATGTCCACACCCCGGACGAGAGCATGGAGCTCGCTTCTGCCGAGCGCTTCTACGAGCTGCTCATCGACGTCCTCAAGCGCCTCGCTGCGTAAAGGTCGCCTTGGTTAAGCCACTCTAAAACGGCTGGCTATGAAAACGGCCGCCTGGCGTAATGCCGGGCGGCCGTTATTCGTCACAGTGCGAGGATCCCAAGGTGCTCAAGCAAGATCTTGAGTCCGATGAGGACGAGTACGACGCCACCCACGATGGTGGCGGGTTTTTCGTAGCGCGCGCCAAAGGTGTGGCCGATCGCTACGCCGGCAACGGAGAAGATAAACGTTGTGACGCCGATAAGCGATACAGCGGGAACGATGTAAACCGAGAGCGCCGCAAATGAGATGCCCACGGCCAGGGCGTCGATTGAGGTGGCGATGGCGAGGATCAGGTACTCGCCCAGGTCAATCTTTTCGGCATCCTTGCCGTCGCCTTCATCCTCGTCTTCGGTAAAGGCTTCCCATAGCATTTTGCCGCCGATGAAGGCCAAAAGGATAAAGGCGATCCAATGGTCGATGGGTCCGATGATGCCCATGAATTGACTGCCGAGCGCCCATCCGATTACGGGCATGCCGGCCTGAAAGCCGCCAAAGAACAGGCCGAGCACCACGGCGACTTTAAGGTTGATCTTCTTCATGCCAAGGCCCTTGCAGATGGAAACGGCAAAGGCGTCCATCGAAAGGCCAACGGCGACCAACACGAGCTCTGCGAGTCCCATAGTCTGGCTCCCTCTCTGCGGGCGGGCCCGCGTGTACCTCTTGGGGGAGTAACAAAAAAGACCCGTGGCGTACGCGTTGCGCGCACAGCCACGAGTCTCGTTCATTAAGGCAAGCCAGGCCGCATCGGCCAGTGTGTTGACTTGCCGCGCCACCGGAGGCGAACCCGATCACGCGACTACTCCCTCATTTATGCGAATCCCGATGCTACCACATAAGCAGCTCATTTGGATTGGGGCTCTCAGCTGTGTTCGCTCATTCTGTAAGCATCGGATTTCGCAAGCGCCGCAGGGACAAACCGTGAGAAACTATTTAGCGTTTATGGAGCGTATACGATGGGAGCGATGCCTTGGATAAGAACGAGCTGCAAAAGCGTATGGAACAGGCCATCCGCCTGACGGCACCTGGTCAGCCGATCCGCACCGCCCTCGACATGATCATCGCCGGTCACCTGGGCGCCCTTATCTGCGTCGGCGACACCGAAAACGTGCTCGCTGCCGGTAACGACGGCTTCCCGCTCAACATTTCGTTCACCTCGAACCGTCTGTTCGAGCTCTCCAAGATGGACGGTGCCATCGTCATCGACGGCGACCTCACCCAGATCTTGCGCGCCAACTTCCACCTCAATCCCGATCCCTCGCTTGCCACGAGCGAGACGGGCATGCGTCACCGTACCGCCGCTCGCATGTCGGTGCTCACCGATGCCATCGTGATCTCGGTCTCGGCTCGTCGTGCCGTCGTTAACGTGTACGTTCACGGCAAGAGCTACGAGATCCAGCCCGTCACTACCATCATGAGCTCGGTCAACCAGCTCGTCGCCACGCTCCAGACTACCCGTCAGTCGCTCGATCGCTCCCTGCTGCGCCTGACGGCCCTCGAGCTCGACGACTACGTTACACTCGCCGACATTACCGGTATTTTCTCGAGCTTCGAGATCATGCAGCAGGCAAAGACCGAGCTTAAGGATTGCATTGTCAAGTTGGGCAACCAGGGCAAGCTCGTGCAGATGCAGCTCGAGCAGCTCGCCGGCTCCAGCATGGATACCGAATACGACCTGATGATCCGCGACTACGCGAGCGATTCCTCCGAGGCAAACGCCGAGAAGATTCGCGCCGAGCTCGCTCGCATGACACCTAAGGACCTGTCCGACCCACAGCATGTGGCTGCGGTTCTGGGTTACGACGACCTGGACGAGGACTCCGTCATGACGCCGCTGGGCCTGCGCACGCTTTCGCGCGTGTCCGTTGTGCGCGACGGCGTGGCCGAGAAAATCGTCGACGAGTACGGCTCGTTGCAGGAGCTCATGGACGACATCAGCGAGGATCCGGAGCGCCTGGGCGACTTTGGCGTTAACAACCCTGCCATTCTTGCGGACTCCCTGTACCGCATGAAGGGCACCAAACAGGGGAACGCATAATGGCGCCCGTATGCGCCGTAGTCGTTGCCGGTGGCAGCGGCCAGCGCTTTGGTAATCCCGGTGGCAAGCAGCTCGTTAACGTGGCGGGCCGTCCGCTCATGAGCTGGTCCATCCGCGCGTTCGATCGTAGCGACAAGGTCGGCCACATCGTTGTGGTGTGTCCTGCCGAGCGCCGTGCCGAGATGCGCCGCCTGGCCATCGACCCGTTTGACTATGACACGCCCATCAGTTTTGCCGATGCCGGCGATACCCGCCAGGACTCCACCCGTGCCGGCGTGCATGCGGTACCGGCGGGCTTTGAATACGTCGCCATTCACGATGGCGCTCGTCCGCTCATTACGACCGAGGCCATCGACCACGCTATCGACGTGCTCGTGAGCGACCGTGCCCTCGACGGTGTCGTGTGCGGCCAGCCCGCGATCGACACGCTCAAGATCGTCGATGGCGACAACATCGTCGAGACGCCGCCGCGCGAGCTGTACTGGGCCGCGCAGACGCCGCAGATCTTTAGTGTCGACGCCATGAAGCGCGCCCATGCCGCGGCGATTGCCGAGGGCTTTATCGGGACCGACGATTCTTCGCTGGTCGAGCGCATGGGTGGGCGCGTCCGTTGCGTCCAGAGCCCGCGCGATAACCTTAAGGTGACGGTGCCCGAGGACCTGCGTCCCGTAACTGCGATTCTGCTCGGTCGCATGGCCGAGGGAGAGGACCTTCCCCATGTTCAGTAACCTGCGCATTGGCCACGGCTACGACGTCCACCGTTTGGTGGAGGGGCGTCGATGTATCATCGGCGGTGTCGACATTCCCTACGAGCGCGGCCTGCTGGGCCACTCGGATGCCGATGTGCTCGCGCACGCCTTGGCCGACGCCATTCTGGGCGCCTGCCGCGGGGGAGACATTGGCAAGCTATTCCCCGATACCGACCCCGCCTATGAGGGTGCCGATTCGATGGTGCTGCTCGCTCGCGTGATGGACTATGCGCGCGAGCTGGGCTTCGAGTTTGTCGATGCCGATTGCACCATTGCCTGTCAGCAACCCAAGATCACCCCGCACCGCGATGCCATGCGCGCCAACCTTGCCCATGCCCTGGGTGTTGACGTCGAAAATGTGGGCGTCGCCGCCACTACGACCGAAAAGCTCGGTTGGGAAGGCCAGAGCGAGGGAATCGGCGCCTGGGCCGTCTGCCTGCTACAGAAAACCGTTAAGGAGTAACGAATGCGTATCTACAACAGCGCTACCCATAAAAAGGAAGAGTTCCAGCCCATCGAGTCCGGCAAGGTCCGCATGTACGTGTGCGGCCCCACGGTCTATGACAACATCCACATCGGCAATGCCCGCACGTTCATCAGCTTTGACGTGATTCGTCGCTGGCTCATCGCGAGCGGCTACGAGGTTACGTTCGCCCAGAACCTCACCGATGTCGACGACAAGATCATCAAGCGCGCCAACGAGCAGGGCCGCACTGCCGCCGAGGTCGCGACGGAGTTCTCGGACAAGTTCATCGGCGTCATGCGCGCTGCCAACGTGCTCGATCCCGATGTGCGTCCCCGCGCCACCAAGGAGATCGGCCCCATGATCGCCATGATCAAGACGCTTATCGAGCAGGGCCACGCTTACGCAGCCGATAACGGCGATGTGTACTTTGCCGTGCGCAGCGATCCCAACTATGGCCAGGTCTCGGGCCGCAACATCGACGACCTTATGGTTGGCGCGCGCATCGAGGAGAACGAGGACAAGAACGACCCGCTCGACTTTGCCCTGTGGAAGGCCGCCAAGCCCGGCGAGCCCAGCTGGCCGAGCCCCTGGGGCGAGGGCCGTCCCGGTTGGCACACCGAGTGCGCCGCTATGGTGCATCGCTACCTGGGCACTCCGATCGACATCCACGGCGGCGGCTCCGACCTTGCCTTCCCGCATCACGAGAACGAGTGCGCCCAGGCCACCTGCGCCTGGCACCAGGGTTTCTCCAACACCTGGATGCACACGGGCATGCTACTGGTTGACGGCGAGAAGATGTCCAAGTCGCTCGGCAACTTCTTTACGCTGGCCGAGGTCCTCGAGCAGCACTCCGCTGCCGCTCTGCGCCTTCTGATGCTGCAGACGAGCTATCGCTCGCCGCTCGACTTTTCTTGGGAGCGCCTGGAGGGTGCCGAGAACTCGCTCACGCGTATCGCCGGTACGGTCGAGAACCTGCGCTGGGCCGCGAACCATGCGACGGCCGATGCCGATGAGGCAGCATCCGAGGTGTTTGCCGCCAAGGCCGCCGAGACCCGTGCCACCTTTAAGGAGTGCATGGACGACGACTTTAACACCGCCGGCGCCATGGGTGCCGTCTTTGGCTTTGTGACCGAGTGCAACCAGTACCTAGAGCAGGCGGGCGACGCTGCCGACAAGGCCGCCGCGCTTGCCGCCGCCGACACGCTGGCCGAGCTGCTCGATACGTTTGGTGTTGAGCTCCCCGAGCCCAAGGTCGAGCTGCCGCTGGGTCTGCTGGGTGTTGCCGCCGGTCTGGTTGCCTATACGGGCGACGACGTGGACGAGGCTGCTGCCAAGATTCTCGAAGCCCGCGCCGAGGCCCGTGCCGCCAAGAACTGGGATCTGGCCGACGCCATCCGCGACCAGCTCAAGGACCTGGCCCTCACCATTGAGGATACGGCCGCGGGTACTCGTATTAAGACCCTCTAGTATTTGTCGACCGTTCGAGGTGCGGCAGATTGCCTTGAAAGAGGAGGGCATAGGCCTTGCGGCCATGCCCGACGATTGAAAGGCAAGGTGCCGTGGCTCGGACGGTCGATTCTTGTTCGTTATCTATTTAAGGAGGCCGCTTTATGGCCGACAATCGCAAGCGTGCGCCTCGTGGCGGCAAGCAGGCTGCTTCTGGCTCGCGTCCGATTCGCCGCAATGACCGCGCTGCCGCTCCCAAGGGCCAGCGCGATCGCACCCAGACCACCCGTCCGCAGCGCGATCGCAACCGCGACACTGTCCAAGCTCCCAAGGGCGAGTTTATCGAAGGCCGTCGTGCTGCCGCCGAGGCGCTACGCACTGGTTTTCCCATCAAGTGCGCGCTCATTGCCGAGGGCGGGGAGCGCGATGCCGCCTTGTCGCGCCTGGTCGACGACCTCAACGCCGCGGGTGTCCGCATTAAGTATGTGCCGCGCGCGCAGCTCGATGCACTGTCGAGCCATGGCGCTCACCAGGGCATTGCGCTCGAGGTTGGCAACTTCCCCTATGCCGATGTTGCCGATATCCTCGACCGTGCGGGCGACGGTCCGGCGCTCGTCGTGGTACTCGACCACGTGACCGACGACGGCAACTTTGGCGCCATTGTGCGCTCCGCCGAGGTTGTGGGCGCGGCCGGCGTCGTCATTGCCAATAAGCGTGCCGCCGGCGTAACCGTGGGCAGCTACAAGACGTCAGCCGGCGCCGTCATGCATCTGCCTATCGCGCAGGTTCCCAATATCGCCCGTGCACTCGACGACCTCAAGGCCGCTGGCTTTTGGGTGGGCGGTGCCTCCGAGCACGCCGAAGGCAGTTGCTGGGATGCTCCCTTCGAGGGTCGCGTGGCGCTCGTCATGGGCTCCGAGGGCGACGGCATCTCGCGCCTGGTGCTCGAGAAATGCGACTTTTTGACCAAGCTTCCCCAGCGCGGCATGACCGAGAGCCTCAACGTTGCCCAGGCGACCACGGCGCTGTGCTTTGAGTGGCTGCGCCGCAACGCCGGCGAGCTCATGGGGGAGGAGTAGCGCATGTCCAAGAAGAACCGCGCCAAGTCCAAGGCCAAGCGCTTTG